>WTKI01000041.1 GCA_011524425.1 Altererythrobacter sp.
GGTTCGGCGATACCATCCAGATCGTAATGGCGGGGATCGGCGTTATGAGAAGCGCCTCAATCAAGTGGTTGAAGCCTATCAGCTTTTAAGGAAAAGCCCAGCGATCAGCTAAGTCTTAGCCCGCGCATAGGCATCGCGCCTGCGTTGTGCGCGTTCTGCGCCAAATATATCGTCCATCTCGTGGCTGCGAAAATAGGCATCATATGCTTTGACGCCTTCCGGCAGTTTCACCCAAGGCAGTTTGCTGCGCACGAATATGTGCACGTCAGGTTCCACCACAGAAGATGTATCAAGCGTTCCACACCGCATGAAAGCAACATGCTCTTTTGAACTCGAATAATGGCTCCATAATGCGACTTTGCATAACGGGCAGCGCGCAATGACTTGGCCAGCGCCGCTATTGCTTGGTGTGTCGATTGTTTCGACTTCGCCTTGAAGCACAGTCAATTCGCGCCCATCGCATAGTCCGTTTATGGCAAAGCCGCTTCCGGTCTCGCGCTGGCAATCGGTGCAGTGGCAGCAATGCACGCTGAAGGGTGCGCGGTCCAAGCGATAGCGGACATGACCACATTGGCACCCGCCGGTCGGCTCAGCCATTGTCAGCGGCCTTTTCGATCAGCCTAGCATCGATGGCATTCGCCTCCGCATAGGCAGGGCGCTGCGTCACGCGCTCGACATAGGCGCTGAATGTGGGCGTCGCTTCAATCGCTCCAAATCGCAGGCCCCATACGAACTGGCTGCCGACATAGGTATCCGCCATGGTGAAGCGGCTGCCTGCCGCAAAATCGTGGGTTTTGAGCCAGCTTTCCATGGCAGAGAGCGCTAGTTCCAAGCTGCCAAAGCCGGCCGTTGCGGTGCGATCTTCTGAGACTTCCCACCCTAAGGCTTTGGCCAGAACCGCTTGCTCGATTGGTCCGGCAGCGAAGAACAACCAACGGAAATACGCAGCTTTTTCATGCGCTTCAGGCAGCAGTCCCTTATCCGGATGTGTCTCGGCCAGATAGTGATTTATCGCAGCTGCCTCTGTCACCACGTGATCATCGCCGTTCAGATGATGCACCAGAGCTGGCACTTTGTTCATCGGATTGATCTTCACATAGTTATCGGGACGGGTCGCCCATTCAAATACCACTTGGTCGTAGTCTGCACCCGCTTCGTGCAAGGCCCAGCGTGCAATCTGCCCCCGACTCATCGCGACAGTGTAGAATGTAAACTCAGCCATCCTCTCATCGCCCTTTGGTGAGCAAAGGTTCAAAGCCGCCAAAGATGATGCGCGATCCATCGAAGGGAGGCTCGCCTCCGGGATGATCCTCAAAGCCTTCGCCTTTCATCATTGCTTCATGCGCTTTGTCGAAGGTCGCCTTGTCAGGCCAGATAACCCAGCCGGTGACAATCTTCTCGCCTTCTGGCGCATTCACAGCCTTGCGAAAATCGGTTTGCTTGCCTTCGGGAACGTCAAATTCCCATGCTTCCATCACTTCAACAGCGCCATGATCCATCGACCATTGCGCCATAAATTCTGCAGCCTCGACATAAGCGGCCTTGTTTGCTTCAGGCACTGAAAGTGCTGCAACCATTACATACATAACATTCTCCCTACCGTCCTCACGGAGGGATTATGCAGAATCGGACGCTGTATGTCCCGTCAATTCTGCTTGAAAGCCCAGCGCAGCGTCTTACCCATGCCCCAGGTCGCTGCGCGGGCCGGAATGGTAGCTAGGCCCGGGCGGGTAAGGCCCAGCATAGAGCGTGCAAAACTTGGCAGCATGGCAACGGCTTCTGCGCCGAGCATAGTTTGCAAACCGGGTGGTGTACCTTCGGGGCGCTGTGTGAGAACCAATTGTGCAACGTCACGCGCCTCTGGCGATGTGCGCAAATCGCTGCGCAGTTCGCGGAACAATGCTTCCGCTTCAGTTTGCGTTTCAGGGACTGGATCGGCGCCAAGAGCTCGGGCGATCACAGCGAATTGTCTGAAATATTCGTCTTGCTCCCAATTCGGCATATCTGGCCGCACATGCCGTTTGTACCCGGCCAGAAAACTTTGTGCCTCGACCACATGCACCCAGGCAAGCGTGCGCGGGTCGGTTGCTACATAGGGCGTTCCATCAGGCAGCGTGCCTTTGACATGGGAATGGATGCGGTTGACTCTTTCAATCGAGCTTTTGGCAGCGTCGCGATGGCCGAATGTTGTGACAGCAATAAAGCGTGCGGTGCGCCGCAAACGGCCATGCATATCTTCGCGAAAATTGGAATGGTCGAGCACGCCTTGCAATGCATGTGGGTGCAGCATCTGTAGCAGCAGGCTGCGAATCCCGCCGACCATCATCCCGACCAAATCTGCATGAACCATACGAATAGGTGTGTCTTTAGCGAACAGCGCATCATCAGATGGCGGCACCGGTGCTTGGCCAGACGCGGTGTCGTTAAAGACGCCGC
>WTKI01000064.1 GCA_011524425.1 Altererythrobacter sp.
CATAGCCGCGGCTGATCGACTTCAAGCGGTCGTAAAAGTCGAACACCACTTCGTTCAGCGGCAGCTCGTAGGTCACCTGAGCGCGGCCGCCCACATATGTCAGGTCGGTCTGGATGCCGCGCCGGTCCTGACACAGCTTCAGGATCGCGCCGAGATAATCGTCCGGCGTGTAGATCACCGCTTTGATCCACGGCTCCTCGATCATCTCGATCCGGTTGACGTCGGGCCAATCGGCGGGGTTGTGAATGTCGATAATGCTGGCATCTTCATTCTTCGATTTGGACAAGTGCACGCGGTACACCACCGAAGGCGCGGTGGTGATGAGGTCGAGATCGTATTCGCGGCTAAGGCGCTCCTGAATGATCTCCATGTGCAGCAGGCCGAGGAAACCTGCACGAAAGCCGAAGCCCAGTGCGGCCGAGCTTTCCATCTCGAAACTGAAGCTCGCGTCGTTGAGGCGCAGCTTGCCGATGCTCTCGCGCAGTTTTTCAAAGTCTGCCGCATCGACCGGGAACAGCCCGCAGAACACCACGGGTTGCACTTCCTTATAGCCGGGCAGAGGCTCGCTCGCCCCGCCCTTCACTGTGGTGATGGTGTCACCGACGCGGGCTTGCTCCACCTCTTTGATCTGGGCTGTGATGAAGCCGATTTCGCCGGGGCCGAGTTCTGTGAGGTCCGCGCGTTTCGGGGTAAAGCAGCCGACCCGGTCAATCAGGTGCTGTGTGCCGCCTTGCATGAAAGTGATGTTCTGCCCCTTGGTGATGACGCCTTCGATCACGCGCACGAGGATGACCACGCCGAGATAGGGGTCGTACCAGGAATCGACCAGGCTGGCTTTCAAGGGCTTGTCGCGCTCGCCAGTGGGGGGCGGGATTTTAGCAACGACCGCTTCCAGCACGTCTTCGATGCCGATGCCGGATTTGGCTGACGTCATGACAGCTTCGGATGCGTCGAGGCCGATGACCTCTTCGATCTCCTCCTGCACGCGTTCAGGCTCTGCTGCGGGCAAGTCGATCTTGTTGATGACAGGGACGATTTCGTGGTCGTGCTCGATCGATTGGTAGACATTGGCGAGCGTTTGCGCTTCGACGCCTTGCGCAGCATCGACAACGAGGAGCGCGCCTTCGCACGCGGCAAGGCTGCGGGAAACCTCGTAAGCGAAATCGACGTGGCCGGGTGTGTCCATCAGGTTGAGCTGGTACGTGGCGCCATCCTTGGCAGTGTAGTTCAGGCGCACGGTCTGCGCCTTGATGGTGATGCCGCGCTCTTTCTCAATGTCCATGTTATCAAGGACTTGCTCGCTCATCTCGCGCTCGGTCAACCCGCCGGTGAACTGGATCAACCGGTCAGCGAGCGTGGACTTGCCATGATCGATATGCGCGATGATGGAGAAGTTTCGGATTCGGGAAAGTTCAGTCATTTGACCGCGCAATTAACCCGCCGTTTGCCCGCTGTCAGCCACAAACGTAATGCTTGCCCCTCTAAAGGCGATTTAGACATTAATGGATGTCGCCAGTGTACCCTTGAGCGTAGCTGAATTGAGGGATGGTTCCTTCTGCCAGCATCCCGCCTTCCATGCTCTTGTAATTTCCAGGTGAAAGGGCGGCGAGAGGTGCTCCGGCAGCTGCAAGCGCATAGGGTGAGACCCTGTGGCGTGTGCATAACCCGCCTGCACCATCATCAATCAAGGGCGTTTCGAATTCGAGACCCTGCGTATCGCCAGAGGAGCGGATTACACTTGCGACTGCAAGTTGCCCGCCTCCCAAGTCCAGCACAAACTGAGTATCGACAGGCACATCTGCCAGCCCTTGAATAAGCGCGCCGCTGCGCGACAGATTGCGCAGCGTGACATCGTAGGAATGATCGTCATGGATCAGCTGAATTTTCCGCAGCACAGTGCGACGACGAGCACGCTGTGTGCGAGAACTGCTGGGTTGGATTGTCCATGCATCCTTCGCCAGTTCGGCTGTGACATCATCGAGCGTAAGGGGGTCCGTGTAGATTAGCCCTTGCAGGGAATCCACGCCGCTCTCGCGCAGTGCGAACAGCACATCCATGTTCTCGATGCCACTCGCAACTGTATTCATTCCAAGCGCTTTGGACAAAGCAACGATGGCTTTGATCAGAGCAAGCTCACGGCTGTTCTTGCCGAAGTGATCGCGGTAAAAATTCTCGCCGATCTTAATCGTATTGAATGGTGCGCGCTGCAAATAGCCTAACGACGAATAACCTGTGCCAAATTCGTCAAGCGTCAGGCGGACACCCAGTTTGAACAGCTGAGCCAAAGTCTTGTCCACGCTTTCAGTTTCAGCAAGGAAGACCGTCTCTTTGACTTCAAGCTCTAGGCGCGCGGGATCAATGTCCGCTTCCGCAATTGCGTTCGATACAGATTCGACAAATCCGTCAGAGTTGAACAACCGCGCCGG
>WTKI01000395.1 GCA_011524425.1 Altererythrobacter sp.
ACAGAGCCAGAAGATGATTCCTCCGCTACGCCCGGCCCTAGCCCGCTAGAGCACTCGCACTAGGCGAACATTTTCGGCCGGTCAGGTCATCCCTTGCTGAACAGGCCCTTGGCCATGCCCATGACATCATCGAGAGGATTGCCGTCGCCGTCGCGGTCGAGCAGCTTAGCAATATCGCTCATGTCGAAATCGCCATCCATCAGACCTGCAAGTTGACCCAATCCGCCTTCGCCGCCGAGCTGTCCTGCGATTGCACCAAGCGAGCCTATATCAAGGCCGGTCTTTTGAGCGGCCAGTTCCACAGTGTCTCCCGGTTCAGCATGTGACTGGCCAAGCGCTGCAACGGCTTTCTCAACCATCGACGGATCGATTCCCACTTGTTCAGCCAAACTTGCAACCGTGTCTGGCGAACCTGATACCTGTTTCAAAATCCCGTCCAACATGCTCATCGTTCAAACTCCCGCTATTGCCGTAAGTCAAAGACTTAGCTGACCTTGCGCATATTGATAAGGAGAAATCGCTCAAATCTCCCTCGCCAGAGATGACGCGAAAAGAAAAAGCCCCGCACCAGCCAGCAGGCCGGGCGGGACCCCTCTCTCCAACTGTGAAGCTGGTTATGCGGCGACAGGAGCCGAAAGCGGTGCCGCCTGGCGCACGCCTTCATCAACATGCGCTTCGAAATCTGCAAAATTATCGACGAAAAGACGCACCAGCTTGTCAGCGGTTCGGTCATATTCATCTTTGTCGGACCATGTCGAACGCGGATCAAGAATTGCGCTATCTACGCCTGGAACCGCTACTGGCACTTCAAAGCCGAAATTCACATCCTTGCGGAATTCTGCATTGTTGAGACTTCCGTCGAGCGCTGCATTGAGCAATGCGCGCGTCGCTTTGATCGGCATACGGTTGCCAACACTATATTTGCCGCCAGTCCAACCTGTGTTCACGAGCCAGCACTGCACACCGCCTTCCGCAATCCGCTTCTTCAGCAAATTGCCATAGACACTCGGGTGGCGCGGCATGAACGGAGCGCCAAAACATGTGCTGAATGTCGCTTCAGGTTCAGTCACGCCAATTTCCGTACCAGCCACCTTCGCGGTGTAGCCTGAGAGGAAGTGATACATCGCTTGCTCTGGCGTGAGACGCGCGATCGGAGGCAAAACGCCAAATGCATCTGCTGTCAGCATGATCACATTGCTAGGCGCAGGACCAAGGTTTTCAGCCGATGTATTTGGGATGAAATCCAGCGGATAGGCACCGCGTGTATTTTCCGCGAGGGTGTTATCGTCAAAATCGAGATCGCGTGTGACAGGATCCATCACGACATTTTCCAGAACAGTGCCGAAACGGCGCGTAGTCGCGTATATTTCTGGTTCTGCTTCTTCCGACAACCGGATCATCTTGGCATAGCAGCCGCCTTCGAAATTGAAGACCGCTTCATCGGACCAGCCATGCTCGTCATCGCCAATCAGCGTGCGACTTGCATCTGCTGAAAGCGTTGTCTTGCCGGTGCCTGAAAGACCGAAGAACACCGCTGTTTTGCCGTCGGGTCCGATATTGGCGGAGCAATGCATCGGCATGACGCCTTTGGTCGGCAGCAGATAATTGAGAATGCCAAACACGCTCTTCTTCATCTCGCCTGCATATTGAGTGCCGCCGATAAGGATCAGCTTTTCGGAAAGGTTCACTGCGATCACTGTATCGCTGCGCGTACCGTGGCGGTCAGGGTCTGCCTTGAAACTCGGCAGATCGATAATGGTATATTCCGGCGCAAAGCTTGCGAGCTCGTGCAATTCAGGGCGGACCAGCATCGTGCGGATAAACAGGTTGTGCCAGGCAAATTCGTTAATCACACGCACGTTCACGCGGTGCTCTGGCTGCGAGCCGCCAAACAGATCAGCCACAAAAAGCGTCTCTTTTTCACCGAGAGCCGACAGGAAGTCCTCTTTGAGAGCAGCAAAATGCGCTGGATCCATCGCAACATTGGTCTTTCCCCACCATACGGTGTCCGCAGTCTCAGCGTCTTTTACAATGAACTTATCGTTCGCACTGCGTCCTGTATGCTTTCCGGTCTCCACGACCAGCGAACCATAGCGAGAAAGCCTGCCTTCACCACGTCCTACGGACTGCTCGATCAATTGTGATGAACCAAGGTTTGGGAAGATTTCGGCTTTGGTTTCAAAACCTTGTTCTGTAAGTGAAACGGCAAGAGGGGTAGTCACGCAACTCTCCATAGAATCAAAGCGCAAATTTAAATGCGGCAATATCTGAGATTTCGACCTTCGCCTGCATACGAATGCATTTGGAAGCAAGTGCATAGTTTGCGCTCACTATTGCGTCAAACGCGCTTGGGGATATTTGCGCCTAACAGCACCTTTTTGAGACAAGCGACATTATTGTTTCGA
>WTKI01000369.1 GCA_011524425.1 Altererythrobacter sp.
CGCTTGATGAAGCACAGCTGGCATCAGACCCGGAACGCGGGCATATATTCACCGATCGCCTGCTCCATTTGCGCGGTCGCGAAGAAACCATGCTGCTTGGGTCTGCAACTCTTGAGCCTGTTCTCAAAAGCTTGTTTCCCAAGGCAGAGATGATCGAGCGTCCGCGCTTCTCCACTCTTACCTATTCGGGATCGAGCAAGCTTTCGCGGCTTCCACCGCGAAGTGCAGTAGTCGCATTCTCCACCGAGCAAGTCTATGCCATGGCAGAGATGTTGAGGCGCTTCCGTGGTGGCGCTGCGGTAGTGATGGGCGCGCTTTCACCAGAAACGCGCAATCGGCAAGTTGAATTGTTCCAAAATGGTGAGGTTGACTATATTGTTGCTACCGATGCCATTGGCATGGGGCTCAATCTTGATCTTCGCCACGTAGCTTTTGCCAGCCTGTCGAAGTTCGATGGCAAACGCAAAAGGCGCTTGCGGCCGTCCGAGATGGCGCAGATCGCAGGGCGCGCAGGCAGGCACCAGCGCGACGGAAGTTTTGGTACGCTCACTGGTTTGCGGAGTGGGCGCAGCACCCCCAACGAGCTTTCGGAAGAAGAAATCTATGCCATTGAGGAACATCGCTTCCGGCCATTGAGTCATTTGTTCTGGCGCGAGGCAAATCCGCGATTTGAGGACTTGTCCAGCCTCATCGCAGATCTTGAAATGCCACCGAACGAAGAGATGCTGCGGGCAGCGCCTGAAGCGATTGATCTTGCTGTGTTGAAGAACCTAGCGGACACGCCTGTTGCGTCTTCTGTGAAAGGAGCCGCATCTGTGCGCCGCTTCTGGGACGTTTGCCAGCTACCCGATTTCCGCAATATCGGACCTGACAACCATGCACGTTTCGTCGCGCGTTTGTGGCAAGATTTGTGCCAAGGCTACCTTGGTGAAGACTATGTTGCGGCGCGGATTTCAGACCTCGATCGCACACAGGGTGATATCGATACTTTGCAGGGCAGAATTGCAGCGATCCGAAGTTGGGCCTATATCTGTCAGCGCCCTGATTGGGTGTTGGCTCGCGATGAAATGGCTGCGCGCGCCAGAGCAGTAGAAGCACGATTATCGGATGCGCTGCACGCCCGGCTCACGGAGCGGTTTGTCAATCGAAGGACGACTATCTTGATGAAATCACTTGGGCAGGATGGAGCGCAATTGCCTGTTGAATTGAGTGCAGGCGGCCAGATAACTGTTGAAGGTGAGAATATCGGTCAGTTGGATGGTTTCCGTTTTTCAGTCGACCCGCAGGTCAACGCATCCGACCGCAAGATGTTGTTGGCCGCTGGCGAAAAGGCTTTGCCTGGTCTTTTAGCACAACGTGCAGACTGGCTTCTGGCCGAGGGGCTGGAAGAGCTCGTCGTGCAAGGCGGCGCTATTTGCTGGCAAGAGCGTGAGCTTGCGAGATTGGTTATTGCAGACGATTTCAAGAACGTGCGGCTGGAACTAACGCGCGACGTCGCTAGGCTCCCTGAAGCAGCGCGGACGAAGTTGGAAAGCGGGTTGCAGGATTGGCTTACCCCTCGCTTTGAAGCGTTGGAGCCACTCCGAAATTTGGCTGAGGCAGCACGCGATCCAAGCGCTGATTCTCAGGCGCGCGCTTTGCTCTACACCATAATCGCGCGGCACGGGCTGGTCGCGAGGGATAAAGCCGGCCTAGAACATCTTCCGAAAGAGTTGCGCCCCTTTCTGCGCAAGCTAGGCGTCACATTCGGCGTTCTCGATGTGTTTGCGCCGTCATTGCTGAAGCCGGCTCCGCGCGCCCTCTTACATGCGCTGGCGCTCGATCAGCGGCCATGCAATCAAGACATGCTTCCGGTTCTTGGCGCGGGCCAGTTTCAACAGCGGGCCTTACCGGCGGGTTATCGATTGGCGGGTACACAGGCTATTCGCGTGGATCTTGCAGAAAAGATCTTTCGCGCAGCCTTTCAAGCGCGAGCAAAGGCAGGCGATGCGCGCAATGTGCGGTTTGTGATCGATACCGCGCTAGGTGTGTCGATAGGGCTTGAGCTGGCGAATTTGCATCGCTTGCTCGTTAGCGCGGGTTTCCGTTTGCACCGTGCGGCCCAGATTGGAGAGGGCGTGTTCGGTCCTCAGGCGCCTGATCAGTGGATCTGGCGGCCGTTGCGATCAAACCGGCGGGAGGTTGATCGCCGGTCAGAAGAGCGACGCGGAGGCAAGGGCGGCAATCCGCACCGGGGAAAGCGCGGAAAAGGGGCCAAGAATTATTCCAAGCAAGATAGAGGCCGGAATGTTGACCGCGGTCCGGCAAAGGCCGGTGGTGCATTTGATGGGCTAGCGGATCTGCTCAAGCAATGAGCGCGCGATGACTCAGGGCCTAAGGCTCGACAAGTTTCTTGTCTATTGCAGGTTTGCCCGGACACGGTCGCGGGCCCAGTCCATGATATCAGAGGGCACCTTGCGCGTGAACGGCGAGCGAGTGCTGCGCGGTCACATATTGGTTGGCATCGGCGATGTCCTGACCTTTGTTCAAGGCTTGGAGGTTCGGTTGGTAGAAATCGAGGCCCTGCCGGATCGGCGCGGTCCGCCGGGAAAGGCCCGCTCTCACTATCGCGAGCTTGACCGAACGGCATAAACGCGCATAGCAGCAATTTCATGAAAGGCGCATTGGGAGTTGCGCGCCGAATTGTAAGGGAAAATAGCTTTATGACCTATGTCGTCACTGACGCCTGTATCAAATGCAAATACACAGACTGCGTCGAAGTGTGTCCGGTGGATTGCTTCTATGAAGGTGAGACGATGCTGGTCATCAATCCCAGCGAATGCATCGATTGCGGCGTGTGCGAACCAGAATGCCCTGCAGAAGCCATTCTCCCTGATACAGAGGACGGGCTGGAGAAGTGGCTTGAAGTGAATTCGAAGTATTCTGCTGAATGGCCCAACATCACCAGCCAGAAAGATCCGCCTGAAGATGCCGACGAGCATAAGGGTGAAGAAGGCAAATTCGAGAAGTACTTCACTGAAGAGCCTGGCGAAGGGGATTAAGTCGCTGCTTGCCCGCAAATGGGCCGCCGTGACTACTGAACATTTGCCAGCTTCAATGCGTTGCTATTGCAGTGTTATTCGGCCTTGCATTGCATCCTGCCACTCATGACTCGCAATATTGTTGCGATTGTGTTATATAATCGATCAAGCGCGCCGGTTTGGTCCCGGTGTAACGCGAGACATGAAAGGCTAAAGACCAGCAGCAAACAGCTTTGACAATTTGCGGTGCCTGCATTTGTAGGCCCGAAAAGTGGATTTGACTGTTTTTGTAGCTGGCCGGGTCAGTAGGAAGGAATAAGCATGGCCAGTAAGGCTCCTGCATTCACCGTTGGCGACTATGTCGTCTATCCAAAACACGGCGTTGGTCGTGTGATCGAGCTTCAGAATGAAGAAATCGCTGGCATGCAGCTCGAGTTGTATGTGCTTCGCTTCGAGAAAGAGCGGATGACTCTTCGCGTACCCACCAACAAGGTGGAGTCGATCGGGATGCGCAAACTTTCCAGCGACAAGACGCTGAAAGAGGCGATGGACACGCTGAAGGGCAAGCCCAAAGTCAAGCGCACTATGTGGAGCCGCCGTGCTCAGGAATATGAAGCAAAGATCAATTCTGGCGAAATCGTCTTGATCGCTGAAGTGACGCGCGACCTGTTCCGTCCCGATGATCAACCGGAGCAAAGCTATTCTGAGCGGCAAATATTCGAAGCCGCCTCCAGCCGCCTTGCCCGCGAGCTTGCTGCGATGGAAGAGACCGACGAAGCAACCGCGCTTGAGAAAATTCTCGACGTCTTGCGCAAATATGCGCCGCAATATTATGATAATCCCGATGAGGAAGAATCATAGTATCTGAATAAAAACAGACACTTAAGGGCCGCCCTCAGCTGAGGAAGCGGCCTTTTTGTTACCTCTATTCCTAGCGGTTTCAGAGGTTGAACAAGCCTACCTAGTGTATTATATCAGCAATACGCACAAAGGGGCTACGCCATTCATTTTCGGAGAGAACAACATGTTTCACAATTTTTCCAAGGGCTTTGCGCCTGCTGCTGTGATCGCTCTGAGCGCAGCGCTCGCAGGTTGTGATGGGGTCAGCGTCAACATTGGTGAGAATGACGGTGTACCACTGTCCGAGTTGGACATGTCCGGCCCCGCGCCCACTGAGCTTGCGCTAATTGCACCGGACCAAGTGATTGTGACCGCAGGCGAAGAACTCGACATTACGGTTGAGGGAAGTGCTGAGGCTGTCGATGCGATGCGCTTCACCAATGAAGGCGGCACGCTCGGTATCATGCGAGAAAGCGGCAAATGGAAAGGCTCGGGCTATGCTACAGTTCGGGTTACCATGCCGGCCCCGGAAGAGATCGCTGTTGCGGGCAGCGGCAAGGTCGAGGCGGACGCTCTGGCTTCGAGCGCAGAGCTGGGAATTGCAGGCTCCGGCAAGATCGTGGCAGCGAATGTCGAGGCGGAAAAGCTTGAGGTAGACATTGCAGGTTCCGGCAATGTGACTGCTAACGGATCGGCAGATCGTGTCGAGGTATCTTCCGCAGGGTCTGGCTTTACAGACTTGTCAGGCGTTACAGCGGAAAGCGCTGACATTTCTATTGCAGGATCCGGCGATGTGCGCCTCGCCTCGGACGGCAAAGTCAATGTTAGCATTGCGGGCTCCGGCGATGTCACCGTCACCGGGTCTGCCACATGCACAAGCAGCACGATAGGTTCAGGCAAAGTGACGTGCGAAACCGTGGTCGAGGATAGCTAAAGCCACAAACGACCTTAAGGCAATCTCGCTTCCTGCCCAATTGGACTTGATTGGGCTGGACTTATCCGAGGCTGTGCGTGAGTATCGGCTCATGCGCAGCCTTTTTCTTCTAGCCTTGGCTCCCACTGCTTTCGTTTTGAGCGGATGCATTGCACGGACCGCGGCCGATATTGTCACCGCGCCAGTGAAAGTCGCGAGCAAAGGCGTGGACCTGGCCACGACCAGCCAGTCTGAAGCAGATGAAAAGCGCGGCCGCGAACTGCGCAAACGCGAAGAAGAGCTTGGCAAGCTGGAGCGGCGCTACGAAGAGCAATTGGAGGATTGCCGCGACGGGGATCGCAATGCCTGCAGCGAGGCAAGCGAAACCTATTCTGAAATACAACTGATTTTGCCAACGATTCCAGCCGAACCCGATTAAGCTGCAGCGCGGCGGAGCCTGTCATTGATTGCGCGGCCCACATCTGTGTCAGGGATCGGCGCAACTGCGATACGGGGCTTGTTGCTCGCCGCAGCCAAATGCAGGCATTGATAAAGATTGGCTGCTGCCGCCTGTAGATCGCCCGTTTTGGACAAGTCGCAATCTCCACAGATCGCGCCAAAGCCAATCATGAACTCATCCGGCTCTGCCTCAATTGCATTCAGCCTCACTGGCTTGCCCGGAGAATAATGCCGTGCAAGCTGACCTGGCGCCTCGAGGATGCGTCGCTCACCCTGCCCGGCGAGTATGAGCTGAGGCCCGTCCCAATCATGGTAGTAATGGTTGTAAACCGCTTTTAGATCGACTGGCCCTACACGCAATTCCTCCCAGGTGCCGTCATGGCGGATTGCTAAGATGCTGGATTCCAGACCTTCTTCGCACGGGCCCGCATCCAGCACGAGGTCAATCCGGCCATCCAATGTCTCCAAGACATGCTCCGGGCTGGTCGGGCTGATCGCCTCTGATCGGTTGGCAGACGGCGCAGCCAAGGGAAAATCCACTTGCTCCAGCAGCTGTCGCATAACCGGATGTTTTGGCGCGCGCACAGCCAGCGTCGGCAAACCGGCCGTCACCGCTTCAGCCAGTCCGGCATCGGGGCGCGAAGGAAGTACGAGCGTCAAAGGACCTGGCCAGCAAATGTCGGCCACAATTTCAGCTTCGTCAGACCATGCGACATAGCGTGCCGCTTGTTCCGCATCGCGAACATGCACAATCAAAGGATTGAATTGCGGGCGGCCTTTCGCTGCATAGATTTTCGCCACAGCCTCAGCATTATCTGCTCGCGCTGCAAGGCCATAAACAGTCTCGGTTGGAACCGCTACCAGACCGCCTCGTTCCAGAATCGCTGCCGCATGCGCAATTCCTTGCGCATCTGCGAGCAGCACTTCCGTAGCGTTCTTGCCGGACATGGGTGCGCGCTATAGAGGATGCGCGAAAATGCCAAGAGGCCAAACTTTCCTAGAGGGATTTACGGACAGTGCTTGATTATACACCGCCTACTCAGGACCAATTGCTTGCCATCCGCGTGAATGCCGGAATTGCCGAGCTTGCTCAGGCAGAGAAATTCGCTGCGGCTGAAGAGGATTTGGTGGAAGCTATCGTGGAGGGTGTAGGGCAATTTGCAGCAGGCGAGTTCGCTCCACTCAACCGGATTGGCGACCTTGAAGGGGCCAAGCTAGAGAATGGTGTTGTCAGGTTACCTGACGGTTTCAAGCAAGCTTATGATGCTTATGTCGAGCAAGGCTGGAATGCGATTGCATCACCGGAGGAGTTCGGCGGACAGGGGCTTCCCTTCACTCTAGCGTGCAATGTGCTGGAGAACCTCGGCAGCGCGAATATGGCCTTCAATCTCCTTCCAATGCTGAGTGTGGGTGCGATCGATGCGCTCGAGCACCACGGCTCCGATGGACAAAAGGCTAAATATCTGCCGGACCTGGTCAGTGGTAAGTGGTCTGGCACAATGAATTTGACCGAGCCGCAGGCCGGCAGTGATGTGGGCGCTTTGCGTGCAACAGCCACCCCCATCGAAGATGGCGAGCATGCAGGCAAATATCTGATCCAGGGTCAGAAAATCTACATCACTTGGGGTGAGCATGAACTGGCCGAGAATATAGTGCATTTGGTGCTCGCAAGGCTGCCCGATGCTCCAGAAGGCTCGCGCGGCATCTCTCTTTTCATTGTCCCGAAATATCATGTGAACGCAGATGGAACGCTGGGACCGAAGAATGATCTTCGCTGCGTCAGCCTTGAACACAAGCTGGGCATCAACGCATCGCCCACTTGTGTCATGTCCTATGGCGACAATGGTGAATGCGTGGGCGAGCTCGTCGGCGCAGAGAACCGGGGATTGATGGCCATGTTCACGATGATGAATAATGCGCGGATCAATGTCGGCAATCAGGGTGTGCAGATAGCGGAGCGCGCAACTCAACAAGCGATTGCCTATGCAACCGATCGGGTGCAATCGGCACGCGCAGGTTCACCCGATAAAAATCCGGTTGCGATTATCGAGCATCCTGACGTGCGGCGGATGCTGCTCCGGATGAAAGCGCTGACAGAGGCTTCACGCGCCTTGCTCTATTACTGCGCCGGCCAAGTGGACCGCGGCAATCTTGGTGATGAGACCGCCAAAGCACGCGGCGAAGTCCTCGTTCCGCTTATCAAGGCGTGGGGAACCGATATCGGCATCGAAGTCGCATCACTGGGAATCCAGATCCATGGAGGCATGGGCTTCGTCGAAGAGACGGGCGCAGCGCAGCACTGGAGGGATTCGCGCATTGCCCCGATCTATGAAGGGACCAATGGTATTCAGGCGGCAGACCTTGTGACCCGCAAACTTGGATTGGAGGGTGGTGAAGCCATGCTGTCGCTTCTTTCGGATATAGCCAGCGAGTGTGCAGATGAACCAACGCTCGTCGCACTTGCTCAAGATTGCTTGGCAATTGCTGAGTGGATGCGCGATGAGGCAAGCTTGGATGACAAACTCGCAGGCAGCGTGCCGTTCTGCACAATGGTAGCTGTGGCCGTGGCCGGTTGGCAGATGGCCAGGCAGGCCAAAGTAGTTGCTGAAGGTGGGGCGCCAGCTCTTGCACAGACCAAGCCAGTAACATCCCGCTTCTTCCTTGATCGGATTGTTCCCGAAGCCAGCGGTTTAAAATCCGGCGCTACTGGTGGCGCAGCATTGCTCTATGAGTTACCGTCATCTGCGTTCGCTTAGCTTAATGGAGGGATAGGTGGACTCTGCTGATGACTTAAGGCGCATCGCCGATGCGCTCGAGCGCGCGGTGCCCCCTGCCCCTGCAAAAGTCGACTGGCGCAATGCTCCTGCTTATGTCTGGTCCGGCAGCAGCGCTTTGGCGCTGGAATCAATCGACGCACCAACCCTGGAGCAGCTGCGCGGGATTGAGCGGCAAAAGGACATGCTGCTGGCCAATCTTCGGCGTCTTGCATGGGGCCATGCGGCGCATGACGTTTTGCTGTGGGGCGCGCGCGGTATGGGTAAGTCCGCATTGCTCAGAGCAGGTGTTGTGCAAGTGCAAAACGAAGCGCCAATGGCAATGGCGCTTGTGCAAGTTACTGCTAACGCACTGGAAACTCTGCCAGAATTGTTCCGCTCTTTGCGCGAAGTGCGACGTCAGTTCGTCATCTTTGTTGACGATCTCGGATTTGCGGAAGATGACACTGTCGGACCCCGGCAATTGCGCAGCTGGCTAGAAGGCGGCGTGGAAGCTCGCCCCGCCAATGCAAGGTTGGTGGTCACCTCCAACCGGCGCGCGATCCTTGCGCGACAGGCGAATGAGCAGCAAGGCGGCGATGATGATAGCGCGCTCAACCGGCGCGACGCTGTGGACGACAAGCTCGCCTTGGCCGATCGCTTCGGAATGACGCTCGGCTTTCATCCTTGTGGTAAAGACACGTTCGTCGAAATCGTCACGGCCTATGCCGAACCGCTGGGCCTTGAATTTCGGCCGGAAGATGCTTTGGAGTTTGCCATGCAACGTGGCCAACGCTCGGGCCGATCGGCCTGGCACTTCGTGGTTGAACTGGCTGGCAAGGCAGGTAAGGCAATCTAGCGCAAAGATTTCTCACTCGGCACAGAAGTCGTCTGGCGCAACTCTCGCAAAATTAGCGTTGGCTGCTACTCTGCGGCGACCTCGCGAGCGAAATCCTCTTCTCGGAAAATAGCCCTTGGATCTCCGCGCAATTCGCGTTTGGGCCGCAAGGATTCGCTGCGCGCCGGCTCGATTGCTGCGGCAGGTTCTGCCTCCGGGTTGACAACCCGCCAGATTATACCTGCGGTATCATCACTCACTAACAGAGACCCGTCGCCGGCCCATTCAACCCAAGTGGGTCGACCCTTGGTAGTCCCGTCCTCGTTGAGAAAGCCACCGAGAATGTCGATCGGCTTACCTTGTGGATTGCCACGATCATCAAATGCCACATAGACAACATTGTAGCCCGATGGTGGCTTGCGGTTCCACGATCCATGATTGGCAATGAACGCGCCACTTGCGAACTTCTCACCCATCCGGTGACCCTCGCGAGGAAACACCAGACCCAGAGATGCAACATGTGGACCCATCGCATATTCTGGTCGGCGCGCGTATTCGATCAGATAGGCGGGACGCGGGGCTTCTACTCGTTCATCCAAATTGTCGCGCCAATAAACCCAGGGCCAACCATACTGGGCACCTAAGGGCACATTGGTGAGATAGTCAGGGACGAGATCTGAACCGAGCATGTCGCGTTCATTGACTGTCGTCCACAATTCGCCCGACCACGGGCTAAAGTCCATGCCATTGGGATTTCGCAAGCCAGCGCCAAACTGGCGCCGACGACCATTCTCGATGGTGTACTCCCAAATCATCGCACGACCCTCTTCGACTTCCATGCCTTGCTCGCCAATATTCGAAACCGAGCCAACCGCGATGTAAATACGGTCACCATCAGGGTGGATTTCTATATTGCGCATCCAGTGCCCCCCACCTGGTGGCAAGTCCATTAGCTTAGTCGATTTTGCCGTTATGGCGTCATCACCAAGTGAATAAGGAAAAGAAATCAATGCGTTATGGTTTGCTACATAGAGAATATCATCTTTCCAGGCGATGCCGGACGGAGAATCCAGATCTTCAAGCAGGACCAGAGAGGTTTCCGCGACACCATCTCCGTCGCTATCGCGCAGCAGCATAATCTGATTGGCGGAATCGCCTTTCGCGCCCGCCCTGGTCAAAAGCCAATCGGCAATCCAGCCAACAAGACCGCCATCCTCCTCAGAGGCTGGCGAGCGAGTTAGCGCGACCAGGATATCTCCATTGGGCAAGCTATGCAGCACGCGGGGATGATCGAGCCCTTCTGCAAACCGTTGAACCTCCAAGCCTTCGGCTGCAACAGGCTTGTCGCCCTCCGCCCAACCAACGGGCTTTGCAATCTGAACGGTCGGTATCGCTTCTGCATTGGGCTCTTCCAGAGTTGGATCGGTCCCTGTCACATCTTCGAGCGCAACATTGGCGGTATCGCCGCGCGTCAAGAAGAAGGCGGCTACGACCAACAGAAGGAACACAATGAGGAGAGCGAGCAGTATCTTACGGATGCGTGTCATACTCTGAGTGATAAGCGAGCACTGGCTAAGCGGCAATCCTCTTTAATCGCGGTCTTGGCGTATCTGTGATTGATCCCTATTTCGCGTTCCATGTACGATTTCGAACTTGATGCATCCCTTCCCGCGGCTGAGCGTTATCGCGAACTCACTCAAATGGCATTGGCTTTGACAGAGGGGGAAAGCGATCCAATTGCAAACATGGCGAATGTTGCTGCGCTGATCGTTCAAACAGTGCCGCATTTGAACTGGGCAGGCTTCTATCGCACCACCGGCGAAGGCGATGGGCGCGAATTGGTGCTGGGCCCATTTATCGGAAAGCCTGCCTGTATTCGGATCGCCTGGGGGGCAGGGGTTTGCGGAACAGCTGCGGCCAGCGGGAGAACGCATCGCGTAGAAGATGTGCACGCCTTTGCTGGACATATTGCTTGCGATGCAGCCAGCAGGAGCGAGTTAGTGGTCCCGATCGTCAAAGACGGCGTCGTGGCGGCTGTTTTGGATCTGGATTCACCAGAACCAGCGCGCTTCTCGATTGAAGACGCTGCCGGCTTCGAGGCATTGATTGAAGCGATTTCAGAGCGTATCGCTTAGAAGCTAACCAGATTTCCAAAGTTGTCTGGCGCAACTTTCGGCCGGATTGTTAGATATCTCCTCCGGTAAGCCTCTGACAAATAAGATCTAACTGATCCAACGTACGATATTTGATCGTCACCGCACCGCTGGTGGGATCGCCATCGGTGTTGATCCTCACAGTCATACCGAGAAAATCTTCCAAATGCGTTTGGACAGCAGCAATGTCAGCATCTTTTTCCGTGTTGGGGGCTTTTCTGCGTTTTGCGGACTTGGTTTCGACAGGTCCTTTGACCAAACGCTCAACCTCTCGCACCGATAATCCGTCGACCACCGTCCTGTTGGCCAGCTCTTCAGCGCCTTCATAACCAATCATTGCACGGGCATGGCCCATGGAAAGCTTCCCACCCTCCACCAATGCAAGGACACTGTCGGGCAAAGCCAAAAGGCGCATCAAGTTAGCAACGTGGCTGCGCGACTTTTCGACCATCTTTGCGATGTCAGCCTGAGTAAGGCCCTGTTTTTCAGAGAGGTTCTGATAAGCCCTGGCCTCTTCGACAGGGCCAAGATCTTCACGTTGCAAGTTCTCAATAAGCGCAAGCGCCATTGTGTCTTGATCGTCGAGCTCGCGCACCAGAGCCGGAATTTCATGCAATCGGGCTTTTTGCGCTGCCCGCCAGCGCCGCTCACCTGCAATGAGCTGGTATTTACCGCCTGCCAATGGTCGCACGATGATAGGCTGAATTACACCGCGCGATGCAATCGAGCCGGCAAGCTCCTCTAACGCTTCCTCGTCAAAGTGCTGGCGGGGCTGACCAGGGAGCGGTTCGATCGACGAAATGGCGAGTTGAGCCAGGCCATTTGCGATGTAATTCCCTGAATTATCACCAATTTTTCCATGGGGTACTTCATTTGTGAGGGTTAGCGGCTCTTCCTTGCGGGTTTCACCAAGCAAAGCCCCAAGCCCCTTCCCCAATTTGCGCTTTCGATCCGCTGGTGAACGGGCCGGCGCCTTTGGCAGAGAGGTTTCGTTTGAGGAATCCGACCCCTCACTCATGCCGCTTTCCTTTCTTCTGGCAGGCGACCAATCAATTCGCGGGCAAGTGCCATATAAGCGCGACTACCTGCGCAAGAATGGTCATAGATCAAAGCCGGTAATCCATGGCTGGGCGCTTCAGACAGACGCACATTGCGGGGAATCACCGTTTCAAAGACCAAATCACCAAGACACTCCCGGACATCTTCGGCCACCTGATCGGTCAGACGGTTACGGCGATCAAACATCGTCAAGCTCACACCAACGATACCCAAGGCGGGATTGAAACGCTGCTGAACGCGCTCCACCGTCTGCAGCAGCTGGCTGAGGCCTTCAA
>WTKI01000254.1 GCA_011524425.1 Altererythrobacter sp.
GTTTATTCGCAGCAAGGTTCGGCTTAGTTACGCAAGAGCCAAAGAAAAAGTTGCGCTTGTCCGAGACGGCTTGGGCGCCTGTATCAACCGGCCTAATGTCGGAAATGGCGCATCCCGGTGAACACCATGGTAAGGCCCGCTTTGTTAGCCGCTTCGATCACTTCGTCATCGCGGATAGAACCGCCTGGTTGAATGATCGCGGTGGCGCCGGCCTCAGCGGCCGCCAACAAACCGTCGGCAAACGGAAAGAATGCATCAGAAGCGACCGCACTGCCAACCGTCTTGGGCTGCGCCCATTCAAAGGTTTCTGCCGCTTCAGCTGCTTTCATGGCTGCAATGCGCGAACTGTCACGGCGGTTCATTTGTCCCGCGCCAATGCCTGCTGTCGCGCCATCTTTTGCATAGACAATCGCATTTGATTTCACATGGCGCGCAACGGTCCAGGCAAAGAAGCAATCCTTCAGCTCTTGCGGTGTCGGCTCGCGCTCTGTCACGATCTTCAAATCACTTTCAGAGATCGCACCATTGTCACGTGACTGGACCAGTAGCCCGCCTGTGATCGGCTTGACTGCCAGTCCGCCCCGCCTTGGATCAGGCAGCTCGCCGCATTCCAGCAAGCGAAGGTTTTTCTTCTTCGCGAAGATCTCGCGCGCCTCGGCACTGATGCTGGGTGCAACGACGACTTCTGTAAATATTGCTGCAATCGCTTCTGCTGTCGCGCCATCCAGCTCCTGATTAACCGCGACAATTCCGCCAAAGGCAGACACGCTATCGCATTGCAGCGCGGCTTCCCACGCGTCCAGCAGACTGCTCGCTTGAGCAACCCCGCATGGGTTGGCGTGTTTGACGATGACATCCGCCGGATCGCCATCCTTGAATTCTGCGCAGAGCTCAAGCGCCGCATCAGCATCGTTATAGTTGTTATAGGACAGCTCCTTACCTTGCAGCTGCTTCGCTTGAGCAATGCCAGAGCCATGCGGGCCAACCGGAGTATAAAGCGCGGCTTTTTGATGCGGGTTCTCGCCATAGCGCAGCACAGTGGGCTCTTGGCCGTTGACAGCCAGCATGCCGGGAAACAGCTCTTGCTGGTCAGCAAAAGCGAACCACTGGCTAATCATGGTGTCATAGGCAGCTGTGGCGGCAAATGCCTTAGCAGCCATTTTCTTCCGGAAATCGAGACTGGTTGCACCTTCCTGACTATCCAATTCACCCAGCAATGTTTCGTAGTCAGCCGGATCGGTGACTATGGTTACATAGGCATGGTTCTTAGCAGAGCTGCGCACCATGCTTGGCCCGCCAATATCGATATTCTCGATGATTTCCGGTCGTTCCGCTCCGCGCATGACAGTGGCCTCGAACGGATAGAGATTGACGACCACCAGATCGATCGCCCCAATATCGTGCTCGGCCATTGCGGCTGCATGCGCTTCATCATCGCGCACAGCGAGCAATCCGCCATGAACTTTAGGGTGAAGGGTCTTCACCCTGCCATCCATCATCTCAGGAAAGCCGGTGAGCTCGGAAATATCTTTCACGTCGAGCCCGGCGTCGCGCAGCGCCTTGGCGGTGCCGCCGGTGGAAACCAGTTCCACGCCGCGTGCAGCCAATGCCTGTCCTAACTCTGCCAACCCGCTTTTGTCGGACACCGACAGCAGCGCCCGCTTAATTGTAACCTGTGCCAACTGGCTTACCCCATTTTCTTGAGCAGCCAGGGGAAGTGCCCCCCGCCGCGTGACGTCAATCCTTCGACAACCAATTGTTCAATTGCGTGCGGCCGCCCTTGGCCGTCCACCCAAAGGCTTTCTTCAAGCGAGCAGGTAGCGCTGGCAGCGTCCCCGCCCAACCGGAAATGCCACAAGGCTCCGCCGGGCAACAACAGGCTCGCTCCCCTCCTGTCTTCAGCCAGCCGCGCCTCTACACCGCAGCCAATATGAAAACGGATCGCAAAGCCGATCTTGCCGCGCTTGCCGCGCTTGGCCTTTGGTTCGAGTATGTCTTCGCCGCGCAACTCGCTACCATCGTTACGCAGCGCAAGAATGCGGCGATGGAGCAAGCCGAAACGCGCAGCATAGCCATCATGACTCGCTTCGAGCCGCTGTGCCTGCCCCTCCATATCGCGCTGTTCGACTTCGACTGTCTCGACGCCTTTGCCGAGCTTCCCGTGCAGCAAAACTGCGGTCGAATTGGCATCATCAAGGACTAAGGTAGAGTGTGCGGCGGTTGCGCGTAAACCTTGTTCGATCCGGGCGGGGACGAGACCTCCAGCCAATGCCGCACCGCCGCAGCTGACAATAATCCGGTCTGCACCCTCAGACATTTCGAACGCCAAAGTCGACGCGCAGCCGAAACGCGAATGGCGCCCCTTTGGCGGAGGGGCTGCATCCATC
>WTKI01000145.1 GCA_011524425.1 Altererythrobacter sp.
CGCCTCTGGCGCGTTGATCACTTACGGTGCCTATGTCGGCAAGGATGTGAAACTCGCGCCAACCGCTGCGATGATCGCGCTTGCTGATACCACGGTTGCGCTGCTGGCAGGCTTGATGATCTTCCCGATTGTGTTTGCGGTTGGGCTTGACCCTGCGGGAGGACCTGCGCTGATCTTTAATACCTTGCCTGTTGCCTTCAATGCCATGCCGGCAGGCGCTCTGGTCAGCTTTGTTTTCTTCATCCTGATCTTCTTTGCAGCGCTGACCAGCTCGGTCTCGCTTCTGGAAGGGCCGACCGCTTGGGTGATCGATGCGTTTGGCTTAAACCGTGTCACCGCCTCTCTGGTAGTTGGTTTGACCGCGTGGGCCATCGGCGTGTGCTGTGCGCTGGGTTACAGCGTTTGGGCTGATGTGCGCTTGCTTGGTTTCTGGGATATTTTTGCCGAGACTGACATTCTCGACACGCTCGATGGAGTAACCGGCAAGATCATGTTGCCGCTCGCAGCTTTGCTGGTGTCTGTGTTCATCGGGTGGCGCGCTGATCGCAATCTGGTTTTACGAGAGACCGGGCTTTCCGGCGGGATGTTTGCCTTGTGGCGGTTCCTCGTCGCTTGGGTTTGCCCGATTGCTGTGTTCCTAGTGCTGCTGTTTGGCTTGTTCCCGGGTTTGCTGGATTAAATTTAGCTGACTGTGCTGAGTTAAGAGGGGGCCGGGGCTGCATGCCTTCGGCCTTTTCTGATGCCGCTTTGCAAAAGCCGATTGCGAATCATTTTGATGTGGAACATAATAGGAACAAATAGTCCTCTAATGAGTCGTTCCGATCATGTCGTTTGCACAGCTTTCCGCCCATTGTGACTTGCAGCCATTGTCTGCTTTTACAGCTGATGCTGCTTCGGCCAAGCGTTGGCGGCCAGGTCTTGATGCACCTTTGCATAATGAAATTTTTGCCAGCGCGGTTGAAGCGAGCGGGGCAGGGTTAGCGCTGGCTTTGGCATGCGATGTTCTGGCAAAACAGAAGAGTGATGCGCAGTCTGATCCGCTGGCTGTTAGTGAAGACAATCGCAGCATTCTTTGGGTGCAGGACCGGTCTGCTATTCGTCTGAACGGCAGGCCTTATCGCGCGGGCCTGCCTGAACATTTGCGTGATCGTGTGATCCATGTTGCAGCCTCAACTCCGCAAGATGCTCTCTTCGCGCTGGAAGAGGGGTTGCGGTGCCGCGATTTCGCTTTTGTGATCGGAGAGATGGCTGGCAATCCGCGCGCTTTGGATTTCACTGCATCACGCCGTTTGTCACTAACAACGGAACAACATGGCGTGCCTTTGTGGCTCGTGCGGCTGGATGCGCAAAGTGACTTGTCTTCAGCGCGAATGCGTTGGCGGGTAGGCGCGCATCCTTCTTCGCCGCCGCGCTGGAATCGCACCGCTCCTGGTGCGCCCCGATGGCAGGTAGAGCTGTTCCGGGCGCGCGCTCATCCCCCTGGTCAATGGATATTGCGCAATGACGATGGACGTCTCGTCGCAGATCGACCCGACAGTGCAAACGATGGAGCGGAATGCTTCTCCTCCTCGCCGTATCATGGCGATCTGGCTCGCCCGACTGTCGGTCGATCACTGGCGGCTTTGTAACAGTCTGAAGCAAGGCGAGGGGGCAGATGCACGCCCGCTCGCGCTGATTGCTGAAACCGCGCATGGCCCGCGTATTGAGGCGGTGAATGCAGTGGGCGCACAAGCGGGGGCACGCGCTGGAATGATGCTGGCGGATGCACGCACGCTGTGCCCTGAGATACAAGTTGCCCCAGCTGATCCTGCAGGCGATCTCGACTTTCTGGAGAAGACAGCGCTTTGGGCGCGCCGTTGGGGGCCATGGAGCGCGCTGGATCCGCCCGATGGTGTGCTGGTTGATGTGAGTGCCGTGGCGCATTTGTTTGGCGGGGAAGAGCGTTTGCTGGCTGATGTGCAAGCGCGCTTTGCAGCCCGTGATCTGACAGCGCGTTCTGCAATTGCGCCGACTGCAGGCGCGGCTTGGGCGCTCGCGCATTTCAGCAAGGATCGCCGCATTGTCGGCCCGCAAGAGGATGCGGCTGCATGTTTGGCTGACCTTCCCGTCGCTGCTTTGCGATTGGACGTGGATGTGCTCACTGTGCTGCGGCGTTTGGGGCTCAAGCAGCTGGGCGATCTGACAGGTGTCAATCGCGATGCCTTGCAACGCCGCTTTCGCAATCGCAAATCGCCTGCCTCCAGCCCTCTATTGCGGATGGATCAATTGCTTGGGCGCTTGCCGGAACCGCTGTTGCCCATCGTCCCGCAAGACATGCCATTGGTGCAGCGCCGGTTGATGGAGCCGATCCGTCATCGCGATTTGCTTGATCCTGTCTCTTATA
>WTKI01000272.1:0-3644 GCA_011524425.1 Altererythrobacter sp.
CGGAACTCAACGCGCTTCGCTTTGTCGCCTGCACCGTAAGGAATACGGCAAGAGGCTGAGCGGTTGCGGGCAGAATAAGCCAGCAGCACTGGCGCTTCAAAGCCCGGCACCAGACGCTTGTAGCTGTTGGTGGTCGGGTTCGTGAAAGCGTTCAGTGCTTTCGCGTGCTTGATCACACCGCCGATGTAGTAAAGGCAGGTTTCAGACAGGCCAGCATACTCGTTACCAGCGAAGGTTGGCTTGCCATCCTTCCAGATCGACATGTGCGTGTGCATGCCTGAACCGTTATCTTCTTTGATCGGCTTCGGCATGAAAGTTGCGGTCTTGCCGTAAGCAGCAGCAACTTGCTGCACTACGTATTTGTAAACCTGCACGCGGTCAGCCGTAGTCACCAGATCACCGAAAGTGATGCCAAGCTCGTGCTGGGCAGCGGCCACTTCGTGGTGATGCTTGTCCATCGGCAAGCCGATTTCCTTCATCGTCGACACCATCTCAGCACGGATGTCCATCGCGCTGTCTACTGGTGCGACAGGGAAGTAACCGCCGGTTGCACGTGGGCGGTGGCCCATATTGCCAACGTCATATTCCTTGCCGGTATTGGTCGGCAGTTCGATGTCGTCGATTGCAAAGCCTGATCCGGCATAGCCGTCTTCAAAGCGAACATCGTCGAACATGAAGAATTCAGGCTCTGGTCCGACATAGACTGTGTCACCGATACCGGTTGACTTGAGATAGGCTTCTGCGCGCTTTGCAGTCGAGCGCGGGTCGCGTCCGTAAAGCTGACCGTCAGATGGCTCAACGATGTCGCAGAACAGCACCAGCATCGGCGTCGCGCTGAACGGATCGATGTAGGAATTGCTGAGGTCCGGCTTCAGAATCATGTCGGATTCATTGATGACCTTCCAGCCCGAGATGGAAGAGCCGTCAAACATCAGGCCACTTTCCAGCGCATCTTCGTCCATGACATCGGCGCACATGGAAAGGTGCTGCCATTTGCCTTTGGGGTCAGTAAAGCGCAGGTCGACCCATTCGATTTCTTCATCCTTCATTATTTTCAGGATGTCTTTTGCACTTGCCATGATTGTGTCAGCCTCCAGCTAGTTTGATTGCGCCCCGGATTTTTGAGGGGCAGGTCCATGGTTGGTTGAAAGGTTTGTGTAGGTAATCAGATTGCCGCGTCGTCTCTTTCGCCTGTGCGTATCCGCAGTGCGGTTTCAATATTCGAGACGAAGATCTTGCCATCTCCGATACGGCCTGTTTGCGCAGAGTTTGCGATTGCTTCCACGGTCTGCTCGACAAGTTCATCCGGAACGACAACTTCGAGCTTAACCTTGGGCAGAAAATCGACGACGTATTCCGCACCGCGATAGAGTTCTGTGTGGCCTTTCTGGCGGCCAAAGCCCTTGGCCTCTGTAACGGTGATCCCCGATACTCCGATTTCGTGCAGCGCCTCTTTCACTTCGTCGAGTTTGAAGGGCTTGATGATCGATTCGACCTTTTTCACGCGGCGTGTTCCTCTACCAGTTCGTAAGAGCCTATCTGAAGCTGCGCGTGCCAAGGCTCCGCGTGATGCCCGATGAGGGATTTTACTTTTCGTTAACGTGCGAATTCAAGAATCGTGCCAAGGAATCGCCGGTTACGGCAAACAGCGCTACAACACGCGAATCCCGACACTTTTTCGATCCAAGATTGGATTCTGATTTCAAGGAGTTAGCCCAGATGGGCGGACTGTGCCCAAGAGTCGAACTGCAGCTGCCTAATTTTTAGGCAATCCTAAAGCGCCAATCCCGTTTCTTCAGGCAATCCGCACATAATATTGAGGTTTTGAATCGCTGCTCCCGAGGCACCTTTGCCAAGGTTGTCGAGCTTCGCGACTAGGCGGGCTTGCGTGTTGCCAGTATCCGCGAATACGAAAATCTCCAGCCCGTCCCACGGTGCGGCGTTGCGGCTGAGCAAAATCTCGCTTGGCGCGTCAGGGCTCAGCTTCACGATGGCGCTTCCGGAATAGAATTCGCTCAGCGTGTCATACGCTGCCTGCGCAGTCATGTCGCAGCCCATTGCGGCCACAGGAAGCGGTACATCGACCACCATGCCGCGATGCGTTGCCACGACGCTGGGAGAAAAGACCGGAGGATGGGAGAGGGCAGCATATTTCTGCATTTCCGGCAAATGCTTGTGCCCCAAGCCAAGGCCATAAGCGCGAAAGCCGATATTTTTGTCTTCCTCGAACCGCTCGATCAGCGCTTTGCCGCCACCTGAATAGCCGCTCACTGCGTTGACAGAATACGGCCAGTCGGAAGGCAACAATCCAGCACGGACAAGCGGCGCGACAAGCGCCAGAAAGCCGGTCGGATAGCAGCCCGGATTGCTGACAAATTGTGCATCAGCGATTTTTTCATGTCCGATCAACTCGGGAAAGCCGTAGGTCCAGCCATCGGCCACACGGTGCGCAGTTGAGGCGTCAATGAACCGGGTTTGCGATCCCTCAGCCAACCGCACGGCTTCGCGTGCGGCATCATCGGGCAGGCACAAGATCGCGACATCGGCAGCATGCAATGCGTCGCGGCGCGCGCTTTCACTTTTGCGCTGCGCATCATCGAGCACGATAAGGTCGAACTCGCTGCGGCCGGTAAGCCGCTCGCGGATCTCAAGGCCGGTCGTACCAGCCGCTCCATCGATGAAAATGCGCGTTGTCATAATGCGCGCCTCATAGCGTGCTCAGGCAGCGAGGCAATCCGCTTTGACATATCCGGCCGGACCTTCCGGGCCGAGACAGCACCACAGCCAATCGCCAGACACATCCAGAATTTCAATGGAAGTGCCTGCAACCAGTGTCAGCAAAACATCGCTGTCATCGCGCTGGTGCAAATACATTGGCGCATCGGCAATGCCGATTTGATCGCTTGTTGGAACGACATAATGTGCGGCCAGATGCGTCCCTGCGAGCGCGATATGAGCGAGGTCCCCGCGCAAGGGAAGCGCTCCGGGTTGCGGACGCGCAAGAGGGCCGCTCAAGCAGAGCGGACCAGTGGGAACATTGTAGGCGGTATCGCCGGACATGTTTGTTCGCTAAACCCCGTTCGATGCCCCGATCCTTGCGGGACCAAAATCGTTATACACACGAGTCCTTTCCGGCAAGTTAGCCGCGCGGCTATTACCCATCTCAATCAGTTTGAGCCGTATCGAGCCTGCAGCATGTGCCAGCTTGCCCGCAACCCATAGGCCGCCCCGCCTTTGCTGCGACCCGGCTTTGCAGAAGGTCGCCAGGCAAATGTGTCGAAATGCGCCCAATCTATGCCTTCGCTGACAAACTTGTCGAGGAACAGGCCTGCTACGCTGGCGCCTGCATAGGCATTGCCAGAGATGTTGTTGGTGTCAGCTATGTCGGACTTTAGCCATTCGCCATAGGCTTCCGGCAAAGGAAGCCGCCAAACCTCATCGTCGCATTCGCGGCCCGCAGCTATCAGTGCATCGGCGGTTTCATCGCGGCGGGTCATCAGCGCAGGCAGATCGGGGCCCAGCGCAACGCGAGCGGCACCGGTTAGTGTTGCAAAGTCGACGATGAAATCGGGGTTCTCTTCGCTTGCGCGGGTCAATGCATCGCCCAGGATCAAGCGGCCTTCCGCGTCGGTATTGCCGATCTC
>WTKI01000272.1:3744-9679 GCA_011524425.1 Altererythrobacter sp.
TCCAGCGCGTCGCCTTTGACCACTTTGAGCGTGGCAGAATACGCTTTTGCAAGTTTTTCAAACTCAGCCTCCAGCGCAGCAGGTCCCATGTCTTCAGCTGGTGTGTTGACAAGATCGCGGACCAACAACTCTGCGGCCGCTTCAGCTTGCGCTGCTGGCATTTGCTTGACCTGTTTGGAAAGCAGTATGCGTTGCTCTGCGGGCTTTTTGTCAGTGTAGCGGGTGAAACGATACTGCGCCGTCATCCAGCCCAGCATTGCGGCCCCTGGATCGCCACTCTGTAGCCTGTAGGTGCCTTCTGGCAGCTTCTCTGCCGCTTTAGACAAGCAATAGCTGGATAGGCTGCCCGGATCGGCAACACCGGCGGCTGCAAACCAGCTATCGCCATCCGGAACAATTGCGCATTGGCCAGCCCCACCGTCGAACTTTTGCGCTTTGACAGAAGCGCGTTGTCCTGCGGAAAGGCCCTTTAGCCATTCCTCAAAGCCATCCTTGTCGAGGAGGTGAATTGCAGTCGCGTCCTGGTCGCGATCGGGCTGAACAAGCTCTGTAACATCAGTCATGATGTGCGTGTTTAGCCAGCTTGGACCGGTTGTCACTCGCAATTTCGCATTTGCGCAGCTACATAGGGCACATGCACCAATATCAACTCGTAGAAGGCGACCAGACGGTCTATCGCGATGGCACTATCAAACTCCACACAGAAGAGGGGTTTGAAGGCATGCGTAAAGCCGGGCGACTGGCAGCCAATATCCTCGATGAAGTGGCTTCTCTTGTTAAACCCGGCGTCACAACCGAAAGCGTGGATACAGCGATCCGTGAGATGATGCTGGATGGCGGCGCGGTTCCTGCAACGCTAGGTTATCGCGGTTATACGCATAGCTGCTGCATCTCAATCAACCATGTGATTTGCCACGGCATTCCCGGTGAAAAGACATTTAAGGAAGGCGATATCGTCAATGTCGATGTGACGCCTTTGCTCGATGGCTGGCACGGTGACACCAGCCGGATGTTCTTTGCCGGAGAGCCGCCATTGAAAGCGAAGCGGCTAGTGGATGTGACCTATGAATGCCTAATGCTGGGCATTGATGCGGCCTCAAAACCGGGCGCTCGGCTTGGCGATATCGGCCATGCGATTGAAACGCATGCTAAGCAGTTCCGCTATGGCGTTGTGCGCGAGTTTTGCGGACACGGTCTTGGCCGCTTGTTCCACGACGCGCCTGAGGTTGTTCATGCGGGCAAGCCAGGCACCGGCCCAGAGCTGAAACCGGGCATGTTCTTTACGATTGAGCCGATGATCAATCTCGGCAAGCCGTGGGCGAAGGTGTTGAGCGACGGCTGGACTGCAGTGACGCGCGACAAATCGCTTTCTGCGCAGTTCGAGCACTCGATTGCTGTGACTGAAGACGGCGTGGAAATCTTCACTGAAAGCGCAAAAGGCCTGCACAAGCCGCCTTACGCTTGATGCCAACAAATGCTGCTGTGACTAGCTGTCCGGCAAATCCACGCTGCAGGCAAAGAACATCGGATGCGAGAGCCGGAAGCGCGAATCGCGATACAGATATGCACGACTCGTGCTCGATGCAGCCCGCCCGTTTTCGTTGAGCGTTGCCATTCGCAGCCCGTTTCGGCCCAATTCCTCGCCGGTTAGTGTCAAATCGATATATGTGACCTGATCGCTGGAATTGAGTGTGATTTCGCCTTCCGTCTGCGCGTTGCGGCGCTGTCCACGATATTGGAAGGTTGCATTTCCTTTGATGTCGTAAGTGTTGCCGCTGCGAGGTTCGGAGATTTGCGCGCGGATAGCGACGCGCTCAACCGGACCTTGTACGCGGCCCATGAAAACCGGACCTTGGCCGTTCACGCCTTTGAAATTGCACCACATATCAGGCTCGGGCTCATCCTCGCTAAAGGCACTAACCACAGTGATCGCCAGAATGATCGCGGCAATCGCAACGATTGCCATCTGCACATAACGATTGCCAAGTAAGTCCACTTAACCCTCCCGAGCCGCTCTTATAGCAGCACCTGCAGCGAATGGTGCAAGCGCTATAAGCCCTAAACTTAACGCTCCGGTAAATCCCACGCTTGCGATATCATTTCTGGCCAAAGCGCCTGCGCCAAAGATCAGGATGGGCAATGCCAGCGGGATCAAGAGCAGCCCGGATAGCGCAGCTCCTGCGCGAAGGCTTGCTGTCACGCTGGCGATTATCAGCCCGATTGCAGCGAGGCCAGGCGTCCCTGCCAACAGCCCAAGCAGCAACAGGCGCAAGGTTTCACTATCCAGATTGAGCAAGGCTGCGGCAGGGAATGTCGCGAGAATCAAAGGCGGCCCAAAGCTGAGCCAATGGGCCAGCAAGCGCACTGCCATTGCGCTTTCCTCTGCAACTCCGCGCAGTTTGAGCTGATCAAACACGCCCAGCTCAATGTCGCGCGATACAAGTCGGTCAAGCGGCAGGATTGCTGCAAGCAAAGCGGCGATCCACACCACCCCGCCCCCCGTGCGTGCAAGCAGGTTCGCATCCGGGCCTACCGCAAAAGGATAGAGCATCGCCACAGCGAGGAAAAACAGGAGCGGCAATGCCGCCCCGCTGCCCGCAAACGGGAAGAAAAGTGCCAGATCGCGGCGGAGCAAGCTTGCGATCATGCGACCTTTTCCGTTTGCTCTGAGGTCGGCAGATAGTCTGCCAGCTCCAACACGCTAAGATCAGGAATTTCCAGCGGCTGGTGCGAGGCAACAATGGCCAGTCCGCCGCCTGACACATGCAGCGCAATTAATGCTGTCACTTGTTCAATCGCTTTAGTGTCCAAGCCTGACAGTGGCTCGTCCAATAGCCATATCGGCGCTGCGCGGTTTAACAATGACGCCATGGCGGCACGTTTGCGCTGACCGGTAGAGAGATAGCGCAAAGGCACATCGAACAGCGGCTCTAGCCCCATAGCCTTATGGGCGCCACTCGGCTGGCCGCAGCCGTCAATCTGTTCCCAGAAAGCGAGCGCTTTGCGCAGAGGCAGTTCCGGATCGAGACCAGGCTTTTCATCCAGCAGCCCTATCGCGCCCTCGCTTTCAACTGAACCTGCAAAGGGGCTTAGCAAGCCTGCCAGAATGCGCAGCAGGCTGGTTTTTCCTATCCCGTTCGCCCCGGCGATGTGGAGCGCTTGGCCGCTGCTGACATCGAGGTTCAGCCCGCGAAACAACACGCGCTCGCCGCGGCGGCATGCCAGATCAGTGGCGGAAAGGCGGACTTGCCCGGATACTTGCATCACGGGCACGGTTAAGCAAAAGCAGGAAAACTAACAAGGAGCTGGTCATGTCCGTCCCCCAACTTGACACCGAAGAACGCGATGCAATGCTTGCTGCGCACAGCGATTGGGCGCTCGCGCGTGAAGGCAGGGCGGTCGAGCGCAGCTTCACATTCGCGAATTTCAGCGAGGCTTGGGGCTTTATGAGCCGGGTCGCGCTGCTCGCAGAAAGTCATGACCATCACCCTGAATGGTTCAACGTTTACAGCCGTGTAGATATTACTCTGACCACGCATGATGCAGACCCTGCCAATGGCGGCGCATTGTCCGAGCGCGATAGAAAAATGGTCGCAGCGATTGACGCGCTGGTTTAGAGCTCTGCACCAATCCCTGTAGAGCGCATTTCCTTGCGCACTTTACCAGGCAACCAGCGTGAGAACTTGAGTAACCGGCTCGCCATCTTACCCACTGTGTAGTCGAGCTTGTCGCCATGGACGGCTGCCCACACAACAGCGGGAACTTCGCTGACATGTCCAACTTCCACCCCGGCATTTATGAGCGAATCCTTGACGGTCTGATTGGAATCGCGCGCGACCTGTTCGATAATCGGCGTATCGATGAAGCCCGGACATAGCGAAGTTACTTTGATCCCGTCACTGGCCCATTCCGCATCCAGGCTATGGGTAAGCCCGCGCACGGCCCATTTCGCTGCGCTGTAAACGGACAGGTTCGGGGCGCCGATAATTCCAGCAAGGCTGGCGGTGTTGATCAGGACTGAACCGGGAGCGGTCTTCTTCAAATGCGGATGAGCCGCTTGTGCGCCAAAGACGACGCCTTTCAAGTCGATATCAAGCACAGCTTCTATTTCTTCAACTGTATTTGCGACTAGAGGGCCACCATGCGCAATGCCGGCATTGTTGAACACAACGTCGATGCGGCCACCTGCTGCAGTAGAGAAAGCGTTGAGCGCTTCGTCCCAGGCTTTGCGGTCGCGAACATCGAGCTTGTGCGCATATTTGAACCCGCCTTCGATCAGACCAAGCGTGTCAGCCATGCCTTGTTCGTCAATATCGGCGATCCCAACGAACCAGCCGCGCTCAGCAAAATAGATCGCGACAGCCCGTCCGATGCCGGAGCTCCCGCCTGTAATGAAGATCGCCTTGCGCTCGCTCATTCTTCTCTCCCAAAAAGCAAAGCCGTGCTGCTGCTGTTTGAGCAACCGCACGGCCCTTTGCAAGCTATTTACAGCAATGTTAGCAAGAAAGTTGTGTCACTCGCTGCTGAGCGCTTCCTGCAGCCCCCGAACATGTTCAACACCTTCAAGGATTTGCGCTGTGCTGTCTTTCACTGTGTCTTCAATCGGCTCGCTGCGACCGCCAAGGCAAGTGCCGAGGAAATTCTCGGAAATGGCAGTGAAAGCGATGTTGTTAGCAGGCTTGGCGAAGCCGTGGCCTTCATCCGGATAAAGGACATAGGTCACAGGAATCCCAGCCTCTTTCATAGCGCCTACGATTTGGTCGCTTTCAGATTGCTTCACCCGCGGATCATTGGCGCCTTGCAGAATTAGCAAAGGTTTTGTGATTTGGTCCGCTTTGTAGAGCGGGGAAGCGGCCTTAAGGAGAGCGAGACCTTCCTCAGTGTTAGGGTCGCCCATCCGCTCGTGGAAGATTTTCACCATCGGCGCCCAGTAAGGCGGGATCGTGTCGAGCAGGGTTTCCAGATTGGAAGGGCCGACAATGTCGACGCCGCAAGCGAATTTCTCCGGCGTAAACGTAAGGCCGGCAAGCGTTGCATAGCCGCCGTACGAACCGCCCATGATAGCGACTTGCTCTGCTGTGGTTATCCCTTCTGCAATAGCCCAGTCAGTCGCATCAATCAGATCATCATGCATCGTCAGGCCCCATTGCTTGTTGCCTGCATTGATGAAGTCCTTGCCGAAGCCGGTCGAGCCGCGGAAATTTGTCTGAAGCACTGCATAGCCGCGGTTGGCGAGCCATTGGACAAGGCTGGAAAAACCGTATTCATCGCGGGCCCATGGTCCGCCGTGAACCAGCAACACCATCGGCACTGCTTCTTCCGGACGACCATCACCATCCTGGTCAGCTGCAGGCGGAAGCGTCAGATAGCTCGGCAATGTCAAGCCGTCCCGGCTTGCAATCTCAACCGGATGCATCGGTTGCAGTGGTGCGCCTTCCAGCTCTGGCCGGGTGACATAGAACGGCGTGAGCGTGCTTTCTTCCCGATCATAAATGTATGTTGAAGATGGGGCAGTCATTGGGTCGTTCCAGACAATCCATGTGCTGTCATCATCAGTTCTGCTGGAAATTCCGAATTCGCCGTCCAGCTCTTCGTCCAGGAATTCCAGCGAGGCTTTGATATCCGGATCGATCGCCGTCCACTCGGTCTTCAGATAATTGACGGAATAGGCTTCGACCACACCGGTTTTCGGATCACGAATGGTGCCCCCAATATCGGCCTTGTCGGATTCCGCGATCAAAGTGCGCTGCCCGCTCGCTACGTCCTCAGCATACAGCGCTGCGGTGTTGCGACCGCGGCTGTCGAGCCAGTAAAGCGTACTGCCATCGGTCGTATAACCGGCCGGGTTGGTCGTCAGAGAATCTTCCATCTCCGTCGCAGAAAAAGGCTCTGCTTCCACTGCATTGTCGACAACGCGAAAATAGTCTGTGCCGCC
>WTKI01000272.1:9779-12217 GCA_011524425.1 Altererythrobacter sp.
GCCAGATCACCGGCTGGCCAAATGTCAGGTCGGCCTTCTGCAAACAGCAGATAAATTTCTGCGGACCAACGTCCTATACCCTTGATCTGAGTCAGTTCGGCAATGGCCAGTTCGTCGTCGCTTGGCAAAGCTTCAATGTTCAAAGCACCGCTTGCTACAAGCTCGCACAAGGACCGCGCATAGCCTTGCTTTTGGCGCGATAGCCCGCAGGCGCGCAAAGTGTCGAAATCCCGTTCCAACAATTCGCCCGGACGCAATTCTTCACCAATTTCTGCAACCAGCTTGTTCCACACGCTGGAGGCGGCAGCCACGGAAACTTGCTGGCCTACTATTGTGCGCAGCAATGTCTTGTAGCCGCGTTCTCGCTTGCGTGGCTCGGGATATCCGACAAGCTGCAATGCCTTGGAAATACGATCATCCTGGCGCGCTACAGCGTCTAGAGAGTGCTTTAATTCAGCTTGTGTCAGACCCAAAGACTGATCCTCCTGCTTGCAATTGCGCCTTCGTATGCGTAGCAGCCGCGCGAAAGACGGGATAGTGCGCGCAAGCGCCATGCTGAACAATAAGGAATATGATGCATGCCTAAGTTGATTGTTGTGAACCGTGAGGGTGAAGAATCGGCAATTGATGTCGATGATGGTCTGACAATTATGGAAGCCATTCGCGACAATGGTTTTGATGAGCTTCTCGCCTTGTGCGGTGGCTGCTGCTCTTGCGCCACATGCCATATCCATGTCGATGCTTCGATGGCTGACAAACTGCCTGCAATCACTGAAGATGAAGATGACTTGCTGGAGAGTTCTGACCATCGCAATGAGACATCGCGTCTTTCCTGCCAGATCCCGTTCACTTCGGACCTCGATGGTTTGAAAGTCACGATCGCTCAGGAAGACTGATCGGTCGCGCGATATTCTGGAAGGTTAGCTTCTGATCTGAAAAGCGCTATTGCATTGCGCTTGTAAGGGCAGAGGCTTACCTGATTGGCATGACTGCGACACCAACACGCGAAAACACTCTCGATTTGATCGGGAACACGCCGCTTGTCTTGCTGGAAGGCGCAAGTAAGGCGGCAGGCTGCGAGATTTGGGGTAAATGCGAATTTGCCAATCCGGGTTCCTCGGTCAAAGATCGCGCGGCGCTCTACATCATCCGCGATGCAGAAGCTCAAGGCTTGCTGAAGCCGGGCGGTACGGTTGTTGAAGGTACCGCGGGCAATACAGGTATCGGGATAGCGCTGGTTGCGAATGCGCTCGGGTACAAGACTGTGATTGTCATGCCTGACAACCAGTCAAAAGAGAAAATGGATACGATCCGGGCATTGGGTGCGGAACTCGTCACTGTCCCGCCGACCAAATACGCTGACTGCAACCATTTCCAGCATGTCTCGCGCCGGCTGGCAGAAGAGACGGAAGGCGCCATTTGGGCTGGGCAATTTGACAATGTGGCAAACCGCCGTGCCCATATCGAAACCACTGCGCCAGAATTGTGGGAGCAGCTTGAAGGCCGGATCGATGGCTTTACCTGTGCAGCAGGCACAGGAGGGACGATTGCCGGCGTAGGCATGGGATTGAAAGAGCGCGACGAAAATGTCCGCATTGCTCTTACTGATCCCCATGGTGCCGCGCTTTACAATTATTTCGCGCATGGGGAGCTGAAATCAGAAGGCTCGTCAGTTGCAGAAGGTATCGGGCAAGGGCGCATCACCGCTAACCTTGAAGGCGCGCCGATTGACACGCAGTTCCGTATTTCCGACGAGGAAGGGATGGAATGGGTTGCTAAATTGCTGCGCGAGGAAGGGCTTTGCCTTGGCCTGTCTTCCGGGATCAATGTCGCTGGTGCAATTGCATTAGGCAAGCAGCTGGTCGCAGAAGGCCGACAAAACGTGCGTGTTGCAACGATCTTGTGCGATACAGGTTTCCGATATCTCTCGACGCTCTATAATGCCGACTGGCTGCGGTCGAAGGACCTGCCTGTGTTCGACTGGCTCGGAGATAACTAATGCCGCATAGTGAAGAGGCGCCTTCTGAAGCTTTGGAAGCAGCGCCTCTGGGTGGAACCCGCGCAGAAGCCGTAAAGCGTGTACAAGTCGGTCTGACAGGTATTGCCGCTATGGTCCTGCTGGTCGGGCTTGCCAATGTCATTCAGAACAGAGCGCGCGAAACCGAACAACTGGCAGTTCCTGAAGCAGCGCCAACCACAGAGCCGACTGCTGCGCCACAACCGCGCGATCCGCTCGCCGATGCTGGGATTGTTCCGGATCTGCCGGTTGAAGACACCGCGCCTGCGTTGCAAGATCCAGTCGTCGAGCTCGAGAATTCCGATCAGATCAGTGATGACGGTAATGCGGATCAAACGCCCTAAGCTTGCTCTGCTGATTGTAGGATTGGCCGTTCTTGGCGGCTTCGTACTGGCTGTCCTAGGCGTGCGGGGCGTGAAGG
>WTKI01000244.1:0-10223 GCA_011524425.1 Altererythrobacter sp.
TATGAGCGATACTGCCGACCGCGTGCAGAAAATTGTAGTCGAGCATCTTGGCGTCGAAGGTGACAAAGTCACACAAGAAGCCAGCTTCATCGACGATCTGGGTGCTGACAGCCTCGACATTGTCGAGCTGGTAATGGCGTTTGAAGAGGAATTCGGTGTCGAAATTCCTGACGATGCGGCTGAAAAGATCACCACTGTTGGTGACGCGACGAAATACATCGAAGAGCACAAGGGCTAATTTAGGGGTTAAGCCCGAATGGCTCGCTTTCGCGCTGGAGGATAAAACGCCTCCACGGCTTTACAGCTAAAGCGCATCTTGAGAGCTTTAGCAGGCTCAGCCCCGGTGGGTTGGGCCTGCTTTGTTTTTCCAGAATGCATACCGGAGAGAATGAATGCGCCGTGTGGTCGTAACCGGATTGGGCCTTGTCACACCTTTAGGCGGAGACGTCGAGACATCGTGGACGAACCTCATCGCTGGCGAAAGCGGGGCAGGCGCGATCACGCGTTTCGACGCGTCGGACCAAAAGTGCCAGATCGCTTGCGAGGTGAAACCGGCTGATCACGCATGGGGCTTTGACCCGGACAAACGCACTGACGGGAAGCTGCGCCGCCAGGTCGACCCGTTTATTGTTTACGGCATTGATGCAGCGGGACAGGCGCTGGAACATGCTGGCCTGACCGATATGACTGACGAGCAAAAGCTGCGCGCAGGTTGCTCCATCGGCTCTGGCATTGGCGGCCTTCCCGGGATTGAACTGGAATCAGTCAATCTGAAAGAACGTGGTCCTGGCCGGGTCAGCCCGCACTTCGTCCATGGCCGCCTGATCAATCTGATCAGCGGACAGGTTTCAATCAAATACGGTCTGATGGGTCCGAACCATGCCGTTGTCACTGCCTGTTCAACCGGTGCGCATTCCATCGGTGATGCAGCCCGCATGATCAAGGATGACGACGCTGACATTATGCTCGCCGGTGGTGCTGAAAGCACGATCAACCCGCTGGGCGTTGCCGGTTTCGCACAGGCCCGTGCGCTCAATATGAGCATGAATGATCGTCCAACCGAAGCGAGCCGCCCATATGACAAGGACCGTGACGGCTTCGTCATGGGTGAAGGCGCCGGCGTTGTCGTTCTTGAAGAGTATGAACACGCCAAAGCGCGCGGCGCGACGATCTATGCTGAAGTGGTGGGCTATGGCTTGTCTGGCGATGCCTATCACGTCACAGCACCGCATCCAGAAGGCAAGGGCGCGGAAAACGCCATGCGTATGGCTTTGAAGAAAGCGGGCATGGGCGCTGGCGATATTGATTATGTCAACGCGCATGGAACCAGTACTATGGCTGATACAATTGAACTTGCGGCGGTCAAGCGCGTGCTGGGCGATGATTTGTCCGGGGCATCGATGAGCTCAACCAAATCCGCAATCGGCCACTTGCTGGGCGGTGCTGGCGCTGTCGAAGCGATCTTCTGCATCCTTGCGATGCGCGATGGCGTCGTTCCGCCGACACTGAACCTCAATACGCCTGATGATGGAACAGAGGGCGTTGACCTTGTCCCGTTGAAAGCGAAAGAACGCGAAGTACGCGCTGTGCTCAATAACAGCTTCGGCTTTGGCGGTACCAATGCGTCGCTGATCATGAAGAAAGTGGACTAAGCAGGTTATGAAGAAACTCGGCTGTATTCTCGCGGCCGGTTTGTTCGCAGTTCTTGCTGCTGGCACTTTGCTCAGCACAACGATGTTTGGCGCAGCTTCCGTTGAGGAAGAGACGCCTTTCATAATCGCGCAAGGCTCAAGCCTTACATCGGTCGCGAATAAGCTTGAAGAGCAGGGGCTTATCACGTCGGCTGATGGCTTTCTTATGCACGCGCGTGTGTTTGGCAGCGATGAACCTATCCAGGCCGGCGAGTTTGCTCTGAACCCGGATATGGATCAGGCAGCGATCCTGCGTGCATTTCAGACAGGCGCCGTGATCCGCCGGTTTGTCACTATCCCTGAAGGCATGCCCTCTATCATGGTGCATGAGCGCTTGATGGCAGAGGAACTTCTCACCGGTGACATCACTGTGCCGCCGGAAGGATCAGTGCTGCCGGAAACTTATGACTTTGAGCGCGGAGAACAGCGGGCTGCTGTGCTCGCGCGGATGCAGCGCGCAATGGGCGAATTTCTGGACGAGGCTTGGGAAGCGCGCAGCGAAGATGCAGCGGTGAAATCAAAGAAAGAGGCCGTGATTCTCGCATCGATCATTGAGAAAGAGACACAGGCCAAAGACGAACTTGGTAAGGTCTCTGGCGTTATGTCTAACCGGATCCGGATTGGCATGATGTTGGGCGCGGATGCGACCACGATCTATCCTGTCACGAAAGGTAAGCCCTTGGGGCGCCGCATCAGGGTGTCTGAATTGCGCGATCCTAACCCTTACAACACGCGCGCAATTGCAGGCCTTCCGATTGGCCCGATTACCAATCCGAGCAGAGCCGCGATTACTGCCGCCCTCAATCCGGAAGAGACCACCGCGCTCTATTACGTGGCCGACGGCAGCGGCGGGCATGTGTTTGCCGATACGCTGGAAGAGCATAACCGCAATGTCGCGGAGTGGCGCCGGTTCCGCGCTGAAAACGGTATCTGACCCGCTTTGGCTGACGATGCACCGCTTATCCTGACCGCTTTGCTGCCTAAGGACATGCACCGCTGGGCAACCGCATTGCGTACCGCGCATTTTCCGCCCGAGCGCAATTTCTTGGAAGCGCATGTGACGCTGTTTCATGCGCTGCCCGCGCAATGCGAAGACGAAGTCATCGATCTCTGCAAAGCAATCGTTAGTGAATATGCGCCTGTGCCTGCGCAGCTGATCGGGTTGATGAGCCTTGGCGCGGGCACGGCCTTGAAGCTGGAGAGCCCTGCCATGAGAGATGTTCGGCAACGAATCGCAGATCATTTTCTTGGCATGCTGACACAGCAGGATCAGCACAGCCCGCGTTTGCATGTGACGATCCAGAACAAGGTTACCAGTAAGGTCGCAAAGGCGCTGCAGGCAGAGCTGAATGGTGCAATAGAGCCGCGCGGTTTTGCCTTTCGCGGGCTAGGGCTGTTTCGCTATCGCGGCGGCCCATGGGAAGCAGTGCGCGAGTTCGTTTTTCGCGGGAATCACTAGAGGCGTGAAACGTGTGTTGACCGCGCGCGATTGCGGCCTTAAACGCGCCGCCTGTCATGCGGCCACTCTGCGCCGCATGCGGCCTTTCGGGGCGGAGTAGCTCAGGTGGTTAGAGCAGTGGAATCATAATCCATGTGTCGGGGGTTCGAGTCCCTCCTCCGCTACCAAATTCAGCGTCATGGCAAACTGATCCGGCACTGTGCACAAGTGCCGCGTGACAGCGCTTGGCTAGCAAGGCATTGTCTTGAAGATTGATCGAAGACAATGGGAACCTGAAGCGATAATGGCTGAGACACCTGCGCACACCACATCTGGAACAGAAAGCGCTGCCGCTCCGCGCGCGTGGCAAATGCCGGACACGCTTATCATTCTGTTCGTTCTCGCGCTTCTTGCCTGGGCTGCCACCTTCATTTTTACACCCGGCCAGTTTGAAGTGGCCGGCGACCCTGCGAGAATTGTTCCGGGCAGTTACGAAGCTGCCTCTGGAACGATGCCAGCGCCTATCCTCGGCAATGAAGAACGCACAGGATTCCTCGATTTTCTGTTTGCCGGGCTAGTAACGGGCGATCGCTATTCGCCTACGGTCGGCTTGATGGCGTTTATTATCGTGCTTGGCGGTGTGTTCGGCATGGTGATGAGCACTAAAGCTATTGATGCTGCGCTTGAGGCGTCCTTGCCAGACGGCAAGGCACAAAGTGAAAGGCTTGTGTTCGGGCTATTCTGGGGTTTCTCTCTTGCCGGTGCGGTATTTGGCCTGGCTGAAGAAGCGATTGCGCTGACATTGATTCTGGCTCCTGCACTCACACGTGCCGGATATGATTCAATGACAGCGCTGCTAGTGTGTTTTGGCGCAAGCGTTTTAGGTTTCGCAACCAGCTGGATGAACCCTTTTAATGTAATCATTGCGCAAACGATTGCTGGATTGGCCCCTTTGTCAGGATTGGAACTTAGGCTTGGCAATTGGTTGGTGTTCACCAGCGTCGGTGCCTTATTTACATGGCGTTATGCCCGCAGCATCCGGCTAGGGACACGGCAAGGAATTGGCACCGCTTTAACCGATGAAAGCGGAGCAAAGATCGCGCCGTTCTCTCTTGCGCATATGCTTGTCCTGGTGACTTTGGTTGCTGGCATTGGCTGGGTCGCATGGGGCGTGACCATGTACGGGTATTACCTTGCTGAGATTGCCGCGCAGTTTTTTGCGATGGGCTTGGCGGTTGCGTTGATTGCTCGCTTTGGCGGTATCGAAGGCGGCGATTTTGAAACTATGATGGAAGCGTTTCGCGAAGGTGCTGCCCAATTATTGCCGGCGGCGATCATCGTGGGCGCTGCAAAAGGCATTATGCTGATCCTGGGAGGTGATGATCCTACCAGCGCGTCACTGCTCAACAGCCTGTTGAACGGTTTAGCCGGGTTTGCTGGCGCTGTCCCTGAATGGATGACGGCTTGGGCGATGTATCTAGTGCAAAGCGGGTTTAATTTCTTCGTCACATCGGGATCAGGCCAAGCCACGATTACGATGCCAATCATGGCACCCTTGGCCGATCTCACCGGTGTGACTCGCCAGACCGCTGTCTTAGCGTTCCAGCTGGGCGATGGCCTGACCAATCTGGTCGTTCCTACTTCAGCAGTGCTGATGGCTTGCCTTGCTGCTGCAAAAGTCACTTATGGACAATGGCTTGGCTTTATCTGGAAACCTGTGCTTGTCTTGATGGCCATGGCCAGCACCATCGTCTTGATAGCGCACGCGATTGGCTATTGAAGCGCACTATTGGCTGCGCGCTGCCCAGCTTTGCAACTTAGGCCGGTGGCGCAGGAATACCGTGTAGAGCCGGTCTAGAAAACTGAGCACAAAGTGATTGCGTGCCAAGAGCCCGAAGGGCCGCAGGACAGGTATAGCACGCCACATCGCGGCAAAGGCTGCCGCGCCGGACAAAATCTCGCCGTTTTCCTCTGCATGAAACCTTGCCAGCAACTGGGCCGGATCGAGCGGACAGTTTTCAGGTTGCTCTTGTGACACATCGACAAAAGCGATGCGCTCGCGGCGATCCAGCCGCCGCATGAGCGCAATTTCGCGCAGGCAGAGCGGGCAAGCGCTATCATACCAGACTTTGACAGAATGCTTCATCTTGGCAGAGATAAGCAGTCTCTTGTCCGGAACAAGCTGCCTAAAAGCTGCTGGTGTTAGAGATTTCTTGCTAATTGCTTGGGAAAAATTAACCCTGTTTGTATATTCACAATCGCGCTTTTCATGCCATTGGGGGACCTCATGAGCTTCGTTTACCGTTTTATGCTGCTGCTGGCCGTGACTGCGGCGATGCCTGTCTCGGCAGCGCATGCCTATCTCGATCCGGCAAGTACGAGCATTGCTTTGCAAGCGATTGTTGGTGCGGTGGCTGCATATATGATCGCGGGCAAATACTATCTGAAAAAGTTCTTCGGATTGTTTCGCCGCAGCGAAAAATCGGAAAAATCAGACGAGCAGGCTACTGACTGATGCGTATCGAGCCCGGGTCGTTCAGAGACCCGGCTGGCCGCGTCTTCACCGATAAGGGCCGCGTTTTCAGAGCTGTTTTTGAGCCTGGACGCGCGTCATTCGAAAAAGCGCGGGAAGCCGGAATTTACAACTGGGCCATTGAAAATGGCCTGCTGGTTGCGATGGAAGACGTCGCGCCAGAAACCATGGTATGGGAAGGCGACGAGCCGGCATACCTTGTCGAACATCCCGCGCTTGACTTCATTTCATACCCTTATGAATGGACCTTTTCGCAGTTGAAGCGCGCGGCGCTGTTCCATCTCGACTTTCATCTGAAGCTGCTTGAGCGTGAATTCACACTCAGCGATGCGACCGCTTACAACGTCCAGTTTGTGAACACGCAGCCGGTCTTCATCGATCACTTGTCGATCCAGCCATATGTGGAAGGATCACTGTGGGCTGGGCAGCGCCAGTTTGCGATGCAGTTCCTTTGCCCTCTGTTGCTGTGGGCGAAATGCGGCATTGCACCGAACGCGTGGTATCGCGGCAATCTGGAAGGCATTACGCCTGAAGAGCTTGCGCCGCTTTTGCCTTTAAAAGCGCGCATGTCCTTTACAGTGATGGGGCACGTTACTGTCCCTGCGAAGTTGCAGCAGAAGGCTATCGCTAATGACGGCGAACCGGCCCCGCAATCGAACCGCAAGCTGTCCAAGCAGGCTTTTACTGCGCTGCTGACCGGGCTGCGTCATTACATTGCAAAACTAGATGCGCCAGGCCTCTCAACGGTTTGGGGCGGCTATGATGTCGACAACAGCTATGACGATGCGCGGCGCAATGAAAAGCACACATTCGTGTCTGACTTTGTGCGCGAAGTGAAACCGCAAAAGCTATTCGACCTAGGCTGCAATTCCGGCGACTATTCGCAAGCTGCCATTGATGCAGGGGCCGAGCAGGTTGTCGGCTTTGACTTTGATTTTGGAGCGCTGGAACAGGCCTATGCCCGCTTTTCCGAAAGCGGTGCAAAGGTGCTGCCCTTGTGGCTGGATGCGACCAACCCTTCGCCAGCACAGGGCTGGGCCAGTGCAGAGCGCATGAGCTTTGGAGAGCGGGCCAAGGCTGACGCCATGGTGGCCTTGGCGTTCATCCACCATCTGGCGATTGCAAAGAATGTCCCGCTCGACATGGCAGTCGACTGGCTTATGGCGATGGCTCCTAAGGGCGTTATTGAATTTCCCGGGAAAGGCGATGCTATGGTGCAGCGCTTGCTATCCACTCGCGAAGACATTTTCCCTGACTACACGCTGGAAACATTTCGTGAGTGTATCGAGAAGCGCGGAAAGATTGTGAAAGAACATCGCATCGAAGGCAGCGAGCGATACCTTGTTCAGTATGAGCGGGTTCAGTGATCGAGCGTGTAAAAGGCTGGCTTGAGCAAGCGCCGCTTGCGCCATTTGTCCTGCCTTTCATGGTTGTTGTGCCGTTTTATCAGGGCAACCGGCTGCGCTCTCCGATCGATGATTCCTTGCCGACACTTTGGGTGCTTCTGGTTTTTGCGCTGCTACTTGTGTTTATCTTTCGAGTGATTTTGAAGGATTTGCGCCTAGCCGCGATCTTTGCAGTCATTTGGACCGGGTTCTTCACCCACGGCCCGACAATTGCGGATTATGTCGCTGAAATCGGGTGGAAGCACTGGGCAGCGATCGCCGTACTTGGGCTATTGGCATTCGATGTAGGGCGCAGGCTCCCTCGCGAGGAAGAAAAGCTAAGCAAAGCCATGCTTTGGACAAATGTTGGCGCGCTCGCGCTGACTTTGCCGACCACGCTTTTGGCGGTTTACCAGACTGTAGAGCTCGAAATGGGGCGGCCAGATCCTCAAGACGTATTTGCGCAATTTGAGGCTGAAGCCGATGAACAAAGCCCTGACGTGTGGCATATTGTTATGGATAGATATGCCAATCGCGCTGTGTTTGCCGAGGCTTACGACTTCGACAACACGCCTTTCCTCAATGCTTTGCGCGCGCGCGGTTTCGCGGTCGAGGATGAAGCGTTTTCAAATTACCAGATCACAGCACAATCGCTCTCTTCAACGCTTAATGCTGATTATCTTGACCGGCTCATCGAAATGCAGGGCAATGATCTGGACAGCGTTCCGCAGATTGAAGCGGTGAGAGCCAGCCAAGCCTCCTGGTTTTTTGCGAATGAGGATTATGAGCTGGTTTTTGCAAGCACATGGGCGGATATTTCGCATACCCATGATCTGGCTGACCGGTTTGTAAACCCGCGCCCTGTGTCACAGGTGCAGCGCGGCATTCTGGACCAATCGCTTATCAGCCGGATCGGGAAACTGTTCTCCCTGCCTTATGTAAGCGGCAGGCTGGACCAATGTTATCGCGAGCCTGCGAAGTTTGCAGAGCTCAGACAGATCGCTGGCGAGCCGCAGCGCAAATATGTGTTTGCGCATTTTCTCATTCCTCATCCGCCCTATGTTTTGGACAAGGATGGGGTGTGCAAGTCACGCCAGACGGAAATCGAATGGACCCGCAAACGCAACTTCATCGAGCAGGTCGAATATTCGAACACGCAGCTGCTGGCTTTGATCGATGCCATATTGGCAGGGCCTCGTCCTGCGACGATCATTCTGCAAGGCGATGAAGGACCCTATCCGGCTCAATATGCAGGCGATGAACAGTTTCGGTCCACGCCGCTTGCGCCGAAGCTTTCCTGGGCCAATGTCGGGCCCGATTTGTGGCGCGAAAAGACCGGCATATTGATGGCTGTTCGCCATGCCGAGGGCGAGACGGATTACGCGCCGGCAACGCCGATCAATCTTTATCCTCTTGTCCTCAATCGCGACTTCAACGGCAAGCTACCAGTCCGGCCTGAGCGCAATTTTATCTTTCGGGACGTGACTAAGATCCACCAATGGACAGATGTCACAGAACAGCTGCGTCCTTCTGCTACTGAAGGCCAAGCGGCCGAGTGACGCCGCTTTGAAGCGATTGCATACGAATTTCTCCAACGAATTTGGCGCAACCGCCATTTGACGCAGTGCAGCAAAGCTCTATGCGTTAAGGCATGACGTGTGCTGTTCAGCTTGACCTGCCGCCATCGCTTAGCGCTCTGTTGGACCAAGGACCGCTGGCGCTTTTCCTCGATTTCGATGGCACGCTGGTCGAGATCGCAAGCACGCCAAACGCCATAAAGGTTCCAAAGCTGCTTGCCCCTTCGCTTGAAGCGCTTTCAAAGCGTCTGGAGGGCCGGCTTGCCATTGTAAGCGGACGCTCTTTGGAAGATTTGGCGGTCCATCTCGGGCAAGGGCTCGAAGTGGCGCAGGCTGGCTCTCACGGGGCCGCGCGGCGACTGGCTGACGGTTCAAATCTGGGTGCGATGCCGCAAGCGCTGCCGCGACCGGCAATTGCAAACTTGCAAGCGTTCGCTGAAGAAAACCATTTGCGCTATGAGGCCAAGACCCATGGCGGAGCGTTGCACTACCGCGAGAATCCGGAGGCGGGCCAAGCCGCCCATGACTTTGCTGAAAGCGTTGCAGCTGAACATAACCTCGCGCTCAAGACTGGCAAATGCGTCGTGGAGCTTGTCCACAAAGGTGCCGACAAAGGCTCCGCCGTTCGCGCATTCATGCAGCATGAATTGTTTGAAGGAGCGATCCCGGTCTTCGTCGGAGACGATGTGACGGACGAAGACGGATTTGCTGCATGCAGCGCGCTTGGCGGCTTTGGAATTCTTGTAGGCGAACCGCGCGACACTCATGCGCGTTTCGTTCTTGCGTCCGTTTCTCAAACCCATCAATGGTTAGGCCTGTGAGTAACATGGAAACTGATAAGCACAGCAATCTGCCCAATCTGGAACTCTGGCCGATCGGCAATTGCCAGGTTAGCGGCCTGATCGACAATAGCGGAGGCTTGGTTTGGGGCTGCGTACCGCGTGTTGACGGGGACCCGGTTTTTTGCGCTCTGCTTAATGGCGACAATAGCGAAGCGGGTGTCTGGCGGTTTGAGCTGGAAGGACAGGTCTCTGCCAGCCAGGAATATATTCGCAATACCCCTATTCTGGTCACGCGCCTTGAAGCGGAAGACGGTAGTGTTGTCGAAGTGCTGGACTTTGCGCCGCGTTACGAAGGCAAGGGAAGGATGTACCGCCCAGTTGCTTTTGGACGCATCGTTCGGCCGATTGCAGGCAACCCCCGCATCAAGGTCGTGTTGCGGCCCATGAAGCACTATGGTTCCGCTCTGGCAGAAACCACCAACGGCACCAATCACATCCGTTATCTGGTCGGTCGGCAGGCCTTGCGGCTCTCAACCGATGCGCCGGTCGGCTACATCCTCGAACAACGCACTTTCCGGATCGAAGAAGACACCCACTTCTTCCTTGGCCCCGATGAGCCGTTTGTCGGGAATCTGCGCGAGGAAATCCGCCGGATGGAGCAATCCACACGCAAATACTGGCAGGAATGGGTGCGCAGCCTCGCTACGCCCTTTGAATGGCAGGAAGAGGTTATCCGCTGCGCCATAACGTTGAAGCTGTGCCAGCACGAAGAAACCGGAGCGATTGTTGCAGCGCTCACCACGTCCATCCCTGAAGC
>WTKI01000244.1:10323-12171 GCA_011524425.1 Altererythrobacter sp.
TACAAACAGGTCCAGCATGACTGCTATGGCCAGATCGTTCTGCCAACAGTGCAGGGCTTTATTGACCGGCGGTTGCTCCGTATTGCTGACGAGCGCGACTTTGAAAGCCTGGAAGAAGTGGGCGAGATGGCTTGGCGCATGCACGACCAGCCTGACGCCGGCTTGTGGGAATTCCGCACACGTCAGGAAGTGCACACGTACTCAGCGGTGATGAGCTGGGCGGCTTGCGACAGGCTTGCTACGACGGCCCAGTTCCTCGGCAAGTCAGAGCGCGCTGCAATATGGCGCGAGCGGGCCGATGCAGTGCGCGCAAAGATCGAAACGGAAGCTTGGAAAGAGAACGGCGAAGAAGGGGGACATTACGGCGCGAGCTTTGAAAGTGATTATCTCGATGCCAGTCTTTTGCAGATGGTCGAGTTGCGTTTTCTCTCTCCTGACAATGAGCGTTTCCAGCAAACCTTCGCCGCAGTCGAAAAGAACCTTCGCCGCGGAGACCATATGCTGCGCTATGCCGCTGAAGACGACTTCGGTGCGCCCGAGACTGCCTTCAACGTTTGCACATTCTGGCTTATCGAAGCGCTCCATCTTGCAGGGCGCGACGAAGAAGCTCGGGCTTTGTTCAAGACTATGCTAAGCCATACTACGCGCTCGGGCCTCTTGAGCGAGGATCTCGACTATGAAACAGGCGAGCTATGGGGGAACTTCCCTCAGACTTACTCGCTGGTAGGAGTGATCAATTGCGCTGGACTTCTTTCCAAACCATGGAGCGAAGTGCGCTAAAGTGATCATGCGGAAAGCCAGGGAAAGGGCTTTCGGGAAGGGCTAAAATAGGACGCTTAGTCGTTATATCCAACAGAGTGGCTGTGCCTAAGGCGCGCGGTGTTGCCGGCGCGCAAGGGGGATTGGCTGGCGCTCTTAACTCGGCGTTGAAAGACTTCGGCGGCATTTGGTTTGGCTGGTCAGGACAGGAAAGCGAAGACCGGACCGGGAACATCAATATGCAGCGTCATGATGGCGTCACTACGGCCACTATTGATCTGTCCGCGCGCGATATTGACGAATATTACAACGGCTATGCCAATGCGACGCTTTGGCCCCTGTTCCATTACCGCCTCGATCTAACCGAATACGAGCGGGAGACCGGCAAAGGGTATGAGCGGGTCAACGAGCGTTTCGCGGAGAGCGTCACACCTCTCATCGAAGAGGACGACCTTGTCTGGATACACGACTATCACTTGATCCCGTTAGGAGAGCGACTGCGCGCACGCGGACTCAAAAACCGGATCGGGTTCTTCTTGCACATCCCTTGGCCGCCAACGCGGCTGTTTGTGTCTTTGCCATTCCACGAGCGTCTTGTGCGCACCATGCTGGAATATGACTTACTCGGTTTCCAGTCGGATGAATGGCTAGAAAGCTTCCTGCATTATTGCCGCAAGGAACTGGGCGCACAAGTTGATGATCAAACCGGTGTGATCAGCTTTGAAGGCCGGACGGTGCAAGCGCGCGCCTATCCGATCGGAATAGATTGGGACCACTTCCAGGCTCAGGGCGAGACTGATGAAGCAAAAGGTGCGGCAAAGCGCCTGCTGGCATCGACCCGCGACCGTTGCGCTATGATCGGCGTGGACCGGCTGGATTATTCCAAGGGGCTGCCGGAACGTATCGACGGGATCGGACGCTTCTTCGATCAATATCCGGACCGGGTGCGCGATCTTGTCTACATTCAGGTTGCCCCGCCGAGCCGTGAAGATGTTGAGAGCTATCAGCAGATCCGCGCTTTGCTTGAACAGAAAACAGGTCAGATCAATGGCGCTCGCAGTGAAGTCGATCTGGTGCCGATCCGATATG
>WTKI01000278.1 GCA_011524425.1 Altererythrobacter sp.
GCATCATCTTCATCGATGAGATCGACGCGGTTGGTCGCTCACGCGGCGCCGGTCTTGGCGGCGGTAATGACGAGCGCGAGCAGACGCTTAACCAGCTCCTGGTCGAGATGGACGGGTTTGAAGCCAATGACGGGATCATCATCGTCGCGGCGACCAACCGCCCAGACGTGCTCGACCCTGCCTTGCTGCGTCCAGGCCGTTTCGACCGCCAAGTCACCGTTGGCAATCCTGACGTGATCGGCCGCGAAAAGATCCTCAAAGTGCACATGCGCAATGTACCATTGGCGAAAGACGTGGATGCCAAAATTATCGCACGTGGGACGCCAGGCTTCTCCGGTGCGGATCTTGCCAACCTGGTCAATGAAGCCGCTTTGCTCGCAGCGCGCCGCGGCAAGCGGGTCGTTGCGATGCAAGAGTTTGAGGACGCGAAAGATAAAGTCCTGATGGGCCCTGAGCGTCGCTCGATGGTCATGAGCCCAGCCGAAAAAGAACTCACCGCCTGGCACGAAGCCGGTCACGCGATTGTCGCTCTGAAAGTGCCAAAAGCCGATCCGGTGCACAAAGCGACGATCATTCCGCGCGGCCGTGCGCTTGGCATGGTGATGCAGTTGCCTGAAGATGACAAATTGTCGATGAGCCGGATCGAGATGACGTCTCGCCTGGCCATCATCATGGGCGGGCGTGTGGCTGAAGAAGAAAAGTTTGGAGACGAAGCTGTGACCGCCGGCGCGGCGTCCGACATCCAACAAGCGACCCGCTTGGCACGGGCCATGGTCACACGTTGGGGCCTTTCCGACGAAATTGGTCCCGTCGATTATGGCGAAGATCAAGGCCAGGTCTTCCTCGGCCAGCAATTGGTGCAATCGTCTTCTGTGTCAGAAGAGACGTCCAAGAAAATTGAGGAAGAGGTCCGCAAGCTGATCCAAAAAGGTATGGATGATGCGCGCGATATTATGACCAAGTTCCGCGATCAGTGGTCGGCACTGGCCGAGGCCTTGCTTGAATATGAAACGCTGACAGGCGACGAGATTCGCGCGCTGATCAATGATGGCAAACTGCCAGAGCGTCCGGATGAACCCGATGAGCCGCCTCGTCCAAATGCAGCGGTCCCTGTGATTGGGAAACGTCGCAAAGACAAAGGTAGTGACTTTGGCGGCGAGCCGGAACCAGCCTAGTCATGGCGATGACACGTGAAACCCTGGAAGGCTTCCTCACCGAAGCCTTCCCTGAAGCCGAGATCGTTCTGACCGATCTCGCTGGCGACAATGATCATTGGCAGGCAGAAATTGTTTCAGAGCAGTTTCGTGGTAAAACCCGCGTCGCGCAGCACCAAATGGTCTATGCGGCTCTGAAAGGTAAAATGGGCGGCGAGCTGCATGCACTCGCGCTTAAGACCCGCGCACCCGCTTAAACGCGGCTGGGTTCGCACCGGCAGAGACTCAGCCTAACGCTGAGCGCGATGAGCAGACAAATTCACAAAACCATATTCGATGGCATGCCAAATGCCGCGATGATCCTGGACACCAATTTGGTCTATGTTGATGCCAATGAGGCCTACTTCCAGGCGGTCCAACGCACGAAGCCGCAACTGATCGGAAATTACATCTTCGATGTGTTTCCGGATACGCCCGAGCGGGTCGCGGAGGTCAAAGCCGCATTCGACAGGACAATTGCGGGGGAAGCGACGCAGCTCGATGCGCAGCCCTATCAACTGATTTCTCCGGACGGCACAGTTCAAGATCGTATCTGGCGGATCGCCCAATTCCCGATTCGCTGTGAAAAAGGCCACGTCGAATTTATGGTTCAGCGGGCTGAGGATATCACCGAGCAGGAAGAATTACGCCAACAACGCGACCTGGTCACAGCCGAACTCAATCACCGCGTTCGAAACACGCTCGCCGTGGTGCAGTCCATTGCGGATCAAACAGGACTACACTCGCCCGATATCAAGACCTTCTTGAAGAGCTTTTCCGGGCGCCTTGCGGCGATGAGTCGAAATTTTGCCGCACTGACGGATTCGCACTGGAGCGGCCTCGACTTTGAAACCATTATTCGCACAGAGCTTGAGCCTTATGCTGGCGTCGCCGTCGACCGGGTCAGCTTTGATGGACCAAAACTCAAGCTAACGGTCCGTGCGTCGAAATTCACGTCCATGCTGGTGCATGAGTTGATTACGAACGCTTCGAAATATGGCTTTCTCACGGATCCAAATGGAACGCTGTCGCTCCGTTGGTACCTAGAAGACGATAAATTGCAGGCCGAATGGTTCGAATCCGGTCTGTCTGGGATCGAATCGCCAAACGGTACGGGTTTTGGCTTTGAGCTGTTCGATATGATGGGTAATATCAATATCAAGCCGACCTTTGAGCCGGAT
>WTKI01000418.1 GCA_011524425.1 Altererythrobacter sp.
CCGCTACAAGGATCGCCCATGGCTGGAACAGACCAATCAGAACTTTCTCCCGAGGCACAACGTGCGCTTGCCGAGGCTGAAGAGCGCCGCAGTCAGGCAAAAAAGGAACAACGGCCCAAAGAAATTGGTGGTCGCGACGGCCCTGAACCTGTCCGTTATGGCGATTGGGAGAATAAAGGGATTGCCATTGATTTTTGATGCTTTTGTCAATTTCAGAGACAATCCAGTCGATTTCGGAGTGGTTTGTTCTAAGAAACAAACGAATCGCGGCGGAAACGTGACATGACCGTTGCTGAGTACAGACCGTGCGTCGGGGTCGTGCTTTTGAATGCCGACGGGCTGATCTTCACCGGAGAGCGTGTCGACACCCCAGGCGCATGGCAAATGCCGCAAGGCGGTATTGATGACGGTGAAATCGCCCAAGACGCGGCTTATCGCGAGTTGGAAGAAGAGACTGGAGTTGCGGGGGACAGCATCAAACTTGAAGCCGAACTTCCGAATTGGATTCATTACGACTTGCCTGAACACCTTGTTGGCAAACTTTGGAAAGGTCGGTTTAAGGGGCAAAAGCAAAAGTGGTTTTTGTTTCGGTTCTCAGGGGAGGATTCTCAGGTTGACCTTACCAAACATGACCAAGAGTTTTCCCGTTGGCGCTGGTCAACAGCCGAGGAGGTAGTCCGTGACATTGTCCCGTTCAAACGCTCGGTTTATCAGCAAGTGATTGACGGTTTTTCAGGTCACTTGGGATAGCCGGATATGACACGCATATTCCTTGCTTTGATCGCACTTCTCTTGGCGCAGCCTGCATCGGCCTTGTCTTGCTTGCGGCCCGACATCGTCTCGATCTTTGAGCAGGCTCGCGATGCCAAAGAAGGTTTTTGGATCGTCAAAGGGCGCATCACTGCTGACTCTCCCATTGCCATCCCGCAGCCAAATGCCAATGGGCTCCACAAAGACAACGCTAAGGCTACCACGCCGGTTCAGATCACCGGGCTTGGGCTTGTTTCCAATGGCAGTTATCGCCCGTTTGTGCAGAAGGTCAGCTTGTCGATTACTTGTGTTGCTCATTGGTGTGGCTCGGTGAAGCTTGATCAGGAACAGTTCATGGCCATTGAGGTAACTGAGGACGGACCAGAATTGGTGGTCGACGCTTGTGGGAGTCGGCTTGCGCCCGCCACGCTCGAGGGTGAGCAAAGATTGATGAGATGTTTACGGGACAACGTTTGCGAACGGGGATCGCCTGAACCGTAAAATTCATCCTTTCGCTAAACGCGACTTGTGGCATTATTTGCCAATCAGCAAGCGAAAGATAGGCGATGACAGGGCCCTCATTTGAGATTTCGGACGGATATGACGCTAGGCCTTCGCGGTCGATGTCGCTCCGTTCTGATGCCTACACCGAAGCGTCTTGGTTTGATGCAGATGTTCGCACCATTCTCGCCCGTAATTGGCAATGGGTATGCCACGTCGAAAAAGTCCGTGAGACGGGCGCATTTGTTACCGTCCGCGTCGCCGGTCATCCCGTCGCCGTGGTTCGTGGCAAGGACGGAGTCCTTCGGGCATTCTACAACGTCTGCAAACACCGCGCCCATGAGCTGCTTTCGGGAGAGGGTACGACAACACGCATCATGTGCCCCTATCACGCTTGGGTTTACAAACTGGACGGACAGTTGACGCGGGCTCCCCACACCGAAAATCTGGAAAACTTTGACCCCTCAACCATTTGTCTCGACGAAGTGTTGGTGGAAGAGTTCTGTGGCTTCGTGTTCGTCAATCTCGATCCTGGATCAGCCTCCTTGTCTGAACAAGCGGGCGATTTGGAAACCGAAATCCGCCATTGGGCTCCGGAAATAGACAAGCTTACATTCGGACATAGGCTGACTTACGACATCAAATCGAACTGGAAAAATGTGATCGACAATTTCCTAGAATGCTACCACTGCCCGACAGCGCACAAAGATTTCTGTGATCTGGTCGATATGGACACCTACAAGGTGACGACCTACGGCATCTATTCCAGCCACATGGCCGAAGCAGGCCAAGGTGCAAACTCTGCTTACGATGTGTCAAACGCAACAGTGCGCACGCATGCCGTCTGGTGGCTTTGGCCTACAACATGCCTGATGCGATATCCGGGGCGGTCAAGCATGATCGTGCTAAACGTCATTCCGATCGGTCCGGATCGTACGCTGGAAACCTATGATTTCTTCCTGGAAACGCCCGAGCCAAACAAGATGGAACAGGACGCAATCCGCTACCTCGACGAGGTCTTGCAGGTTGAAGATATCAGTCTGGTTGAAAGCGTACAGCGGGGCATGCAAACGCCAGCCTTTACGCAAGGCCGGATTGTCC
>WTKI01000416.1 GCA_011524425.1 Altererythrobacter sp.
CACCACAGGCTCAGCCCGATCAACACCGCTCCGATCAAGCCAGTGATTGTCTCTGGGATATGCACTTTCGCGCTGACCAGCATAATCACGCCAAGGACAATGATTGCCCAAAACGCGCCGTGTTCCAGATAGCGATATTGCGACAAGGTGCCGGTTTGCACGAGATGGATAGTGATCGACCGAACAAAAATTGCACCCACGGACAAGCCAAGCGCGATGATTACCATGTTGTTGGAGAGCGCAAACGCGCCAATCACCCCGTCAAAGCTGAAACTTGCGTCCAGCACTTCAAGATAGAGGAACCCGCCAAGGCCAGAACGCACGATCTCGCCAGCCGCTTTCTTGCGCGCTTCGCGCTGTTCAATGATAGCACCCAGTGCGTTCACACCAATGAAGGTGACTAGCCCCAGCACACCTGCAGTGAGGAATGTCAGTGCTTCATCGGGCGAAAGCAAGGTAGAGATGCCATATATCAGGCTGAGTACCAGACCGATCTCGATTGCTGGCACGGTTGAAAATTTGTTGATCGAGCGTTCCAATGCGCCGATCCAGTGGACTTCCTTCTCCTCTTCAAAGAAGAATGTGAGGCCCACCATGGCAAGGAAAGCGCCGCCAAAGCCAGCAATGCCAATATGGGCGCCAGAGACTATCCGTTCATATTCCTGCGGATCATTGAGCGAGAGATCGATTGCTTCCAGCGGACCAACGCTCGCGGCGATGGAGACAATCGCGATCGGGAAAATGATACGCATACCAAATACTGCGATCAGAATGCCCCAGGTCAGAAAGCGCCTCTGCCATACGGGATCCATATCGCGCAGAACCGTGGCATTCACCACCGCATTGTCAAAGCTCAGCGACACTTCGAGGATCGAAAGCACCACTACGATCCACAATATGCCTAGCGTAGCGGTGACAGAACCGGTGCTCGCCCAGCCATACCACGCTGCCAGCGCGAAGCAGACAAACGTGAAAAGCAGCGAAAATTTGTAAAAGCGCAACAGCGTTTGCATTGAATAGACCCTATTCCCTCTGACGCGCGGAGCTAGGGGAGAGCGCAGCTTGGCGCAAGCAGGTCAGCTATTTCTTTGGCTGATATGTCTGTTCTTCACCCGGGAAAGTGCGCGCCCGCACTTCTTCTGCATAGGTCGCAACAGTCTTGTCGATGATCCCTGCGATTTCCTCATAACGCTTCACGAACCGCGGGACCCGCTCGAACATGCCGAGCATGTCTTCAGTGACTAGCACTTGCCCGTCGCATTGCGCTGATGCGCCGATGCCGATTGTTGGGCAGGAAACCGCCTTGGTCGCTTCAATCGCAATCGGTTCGACCACGCCTTCGATGACGATGGCAAAGGCGCCAGCTTCGTCGAGCGCTTTGGCATCGCTCACAATCTTGTCCGCTTCCGCATCAGAGCGGCCGCGCGCGGCATAGCCGCCCAGCACATTGACCGCTTGCGGGGTCAGGCCGACATGGCCCATCACAGGGATGCCGCGCTGATTGAGGAAAGCGACAGTCTCTGCCATTGCTTCGCCGCCTTCCAGCTTGACCGCTGCCGCGCCGCTATCTTTCAGAAGACGCGCTGCACTTTCAAAGGCCTGCTCCTTTGACGCTTCATACGCGCCGAAGGGCATATCGACGACCACCACAGAGTGATACGAGCCGCGCACGACAGCAGCCGCGTGATTGGCCATCATGTCGAGAGTGACGGGAACGGTAGAAGGCAGGCCGTAGATCACCTGACCAAGCGAATCCCCGACCAGCAGCAGGTCGCAATGCGCATCCAACAATTGAGCCTGACGCGCTGTGTAAGCTGTCAGCATGACCAAAGGCTTTTCAGTTACGCCATCCTTTTTGCGCGCGCGGATGCGCGGAACGGTTAGGCGGCGGACCGGAGCCGGCGTCGGGTTCGCACGGCTGGTCGATGTGTCGAGTTGAAAGGTTGTAGACATGAGGCGCTTTTAGCCCAGTAGGGGATTTGCGCAAATGTTCGCTCGACTATGCGATTGTTTCAAGGCAGTAAGTTGGTCACAAGTTCGCTTTGAGGCGAGCCTTAGGGGAAGAGAAGCATATGGCAGGTGCAGCAGCAGCAACGGGCGGGGGCTGGTCCTCGCGGACGGCGTTTATCTTGGCGGCAGTGGGCGCGGCAGTTGGGCTTGGCAATATCTGGCGCTTCCCGACGCTTGCTGGCGAGAGTGGCGGAGGCGCGTTCGTCCTTGTCTATATCGGCTTTGTTGTCTTGCTTGGGCTGCCTTTGCTGCTGTCAGAGATCACGCTGGGCCGGGCTGGCGGTGAAGATGCGATTGGCTCGATGGGCAATGTCGCTAAGGCTTCGGGCCGGTCAGAA
>WTKI01000316.1 GCA_011524425.1 Altererythrobacter sp.
GTCGTCATTGCGTATATATTCGCGAATATCGCTCGCAGTCGCGGCTAGCATTGATCCGTCATCCACAGACCGCGGAAGCACACGCTTGGTCTGAAAGGCTTGACGCCGAAATCCCTGTGTGCGCGGCAATGTTGGCCAATCTTCAAATCCGCGGCGCTCGCCCAGCCGGGCCATCTGCTCTGCCTGTGGCAGCGACACCCCAAGTTCGAACCATTGCGCGATTTGCTCCGCGCTTACTCTGGGGCTGTTTGCGTGCGTGTAATATTCAGCCAACGCAACCTGATGAAGTAGACCGCTATCACGCTGATCAAGCAGTTCCTCGGTGCGTTCCCAGTTCTCGGCTTCAATAGCGTCAAATACGGAACGGTAATATTCCCGTGTTTCCTGGTCGAGGATATCAGAAAGCGAAGCCTGAGATTCAGCGGAATGAAAATAGTCTGCGCCATTGGCCATTGCGCTGGACAAAGGCATGATGCTGGATGCGATTGCTGCGGAAATGATTGTCAATCGAGCTTTCAAATTCACAATCAAGCCTCTCTCAATCTCGCTCTATCCGGCGATGTGAGCAAGCCACCTTCGCCAGAAACGGGCCTTTAATCGCGGCATGCCAGAAAGGGCTTCAAGCCCTTCTGTAACCAGCAGCGGTATGGAGGAATCCTCTGCCGCAAATTCCTGAACAGTCTCTGGCTGATGCGCTGCAGTGTGTCCAAGAAGCGGCAGGATGTTGGTTCCAAAGGCCAAAATCCGTTTAGGCTTGGCCAGCTTGATGTGATGGCTGAGAACTTGAGCAAATCCTGCTTTCCGCAATTCTTCGCCGTCTGCCATCGGTAAAGCTTGCGGAACACAAGATGCAAAATAGACCTGATCTTTCTCTAACTGCATGGCGGCGAGGATTTTTGCGAGCAAATTGCCTTGCGCTCCGGAAAGCAATTGATCTGTGTCTGATTGCTCTGGCGTCATCACCAGTATCATCAGTTCAGCACCGCTTTCACCTTTGGGCGCAATCCGCGCTGCGTTTCCGGCGACAGACAATTGCGGGGCATTGAGCCAGAACTCGTGAAAAGCGCTAAGATCTTGCGGTAGAGGCTCTGTCAGCAATTCTATTATTGCAGGCTCTGCAGCGACTTCCGGAAGCTGGGGAGCCGACGGCGCGGCCACTTTAGGTTTCGTTTCCTGTGTGACCGTCGGTTGGGCAAGCCAATCCGTAGCGTCATCGCTCAAATCATAGTCCACACCAGCATCGCGCCACCAGTCGAGTGCGGCGGCGACCTGATCTTTTAGTGAGGGGTGATGTGCAGACATGTCGTTACGGCAGGTCTTGACCTCGCACGGCTCAGCAATCAAGGCTTCTTTCAAGTTTTGGACAGACCAATTTGACGTGAGGATACTCCGCGATGAGCGAAGAAGCTGTAGAACGCGAATCCATGCCATGCGACGTTGTGATTGTCGGAGGCGGCCCAGCAGGGCTTGCTGCGGCGATCCGCTTGAAGCAGATCAATGAAGAGCTTGAAGTTGTTGTCCTTGAAAAAGGCTCAGAGATTGGCGCGCATATACTTTCAGGCGCAGTGGTCGATCCCAAGGCATTAGACGAGTTGTTGCCTGAATGGCGTGACATGGATTGCCCCATGGCAGAGACGCCGGTGACCGATAACTGGCACTGGGTTCTGTCGAAGGGCGGTAAGACCTCTCTGCCTCACATCTTCATGCCGCCATTAATGAGCAACCATGGGTGCTACACCGGTTCGCTCGGCAATCTATGCCGCTGGCTGGGAGAGCAAGCCGAAGCTCTCGGTGTAATGGTATTTCCCGGATTCCCAGCCTCTGAAGTCATGTACAATGAGGCTGGCGCAGTTACCGGCGTCATCACGCAGGACATGGGCATTGCCGAGGATGGCAGCCGCAAGCCTGATTTCCAGCCCGGCATGGAAATCGAAGCGAAGTACACGCTGTTTGCAGAAGGTGTGCGCGGGCATCTCACTAAGACGCTCAAAGCGAAATATGATCTTGAGAAGGATTGCGAGCCGCAGGTTTACGGTCTCGGCATCAAGGAATTGTGGGATATTGACCCCGACAAGCATGAGCCGGGCCGCGTGATCCATACGCAAGGCTGGCCGCTTTCAGAAACGGACAGCTGGGGCGGGGGGTTCCTCTACCACCAGGCGAACGGACAGGTCGCCTTGGGCTTCGTCACGGCACTTGATTACAAGAACCCTTACGTCTCGCCCTATCAGGAATTCCAGCGCTGGAAGCAGCATCCGGCGATCCGCGAATATCTCGAAGGCGGAAAGCGCGTGGCGTACGGTGCGCGCGCGATTAACGAAGGTGGCTGGCAAAGTGTGCCAAA
>WTKI01000089.1 GCA_011524425.1 Altererythrobacter sp.
GCACGATCACATTGCTACATGACTTCTGGCCATGGCTGCAAAATCACCCGGAGGAAACCGCTGAGATCATTTTCCGTTCTGCGCGAGACTTGGGCGAAGCGGGTGTTGATCCTGTCTATGGTCATGGACTGCTTGACGTCACGGCGGCACAATCCCCGCTCGATTTCAACAATCTGAGCTTCACGCTCTACCAGCGTCGCGGCAAAGGCTACCGCTCATACTCTGTCACTACGTCCGAGCTGCTACAGGAAGGCGGCAACAAGCTCTCAAGTGGATTGGGCAGCTGGTGGGAAACCGATGAGGTCTTCTTCACGTTGTTTGAGGATGTCGGCGACACGGTCCGTGACTTTATCGTGCCGATGTCGTCTGTTCTTGCAGGCACTCGCAATGGTGCTTTAGGCGAGTCCCTGTATTTCCAGGACTTTATTGCCTCTCGCATGGCACAATGGCTGCAATCGGGTGGACGGGATTCGAATGGCGACGGTGTTCTCGGCCTGAGCGATATGGGCACGATCGATCGCGATCTTTCTAGCGGTTGGCATTTGCAATATGACGCTGTGATGCCGCGCTTCACAGAAGAAGGCGCAGTAGACATCGTTCACAACGCTGCCACTTTGCGCGATCCAAGCGGCAAGTTTGCCTTCACTTTCGGCTATGGCGAAGGCGCTATGGAGCTTGCGAGCGGCGGCGAATTTGCGCTGATGCACAATTTCGACCGCTTTAGCGGCGGTGTGAACCCAGTGCTTGGTTTTGCCTCTGGCGAGACTTTTGGTGCAGCCAGCTACAAGTTCAACGGCCGCACGCAAGTGACTGTCGGCATGACGGAAAATCGCCGTTCATTGAGCGAAATTCCGGGTCTTAGCTCGGCTGAACGTGCTCAATGGCAAGGAATTGAAGCACAATCCGGTGCGGCATGGACTGTTGACGTCGATCACCAGCTTACAGATGCGATTGCTTTGAATGCTCAGTGGACACGTCTGCGCGAAGACCGTTCATTGCTGGGTACGCAGGGCACAATCAGCGGCTTCCTCGACAATGGTTCGACCACTGAAGCGATGACGTTCTCAGCTTCGGTGAATGTTGGAAGCGGTATCTCATTCGACCTGTCAGGCACAGCTGCGAAGACCGAGGCACAGGACGGTCAGATCTTCTTCAGTTCGCAAGACGTTATGTCTTCAGCTGGCCAGTTTGCTGTCAACAAGCGCGGCGTGCTGTCCAAGAATGACGTGATGCGCGTTTCTGTCTCGCAACCACTGAATGTGGAATCAGGCAGTATCGAGTTCGCTAGCGACGCAATCATTGATCGCACGACCGGTGAGCGCGGGCTGATCACGCAAACCATTGGCCTTGAGACCAAGCGCCGGATTGCAGGTGAAGTGCTTTACGGCACGCAACTTGGCCAGCGTGCACAGCTGTCTGTGTTCGGCAATTACCTCACTGAAGGTAATCCCGGCGAAGAAGCGGCCTTTGTTGTTGGTACGAATATCGGCTGGCGTTTCTGATCCAGTCCGCTTGGGCGAAGAGCCTGACATAAACAGCGTCTTAAGACATCTCACTTAAGAAGGCGCATCGCATGGGAGGACCTTCTAAGTGAAGCGCAAAGCTCGCTCTATGATGACGCTTATGTCGGCTTGGGTGGCAGTGGCCGCCCTGCCGGGCATTGCGGTCGCTCAGGGCGAGCAGTTCGAGGCCGAAATAGCTCAGGCCAAATCCTCCATGATGGCGGATTCCGAAGCAGCCCTGCGGCATTCGCGAACTGCGGCTAAATATGTCAGTGGAACAGATGCCGATGCGCAAGAAGCTCGGCTGACTGCGCAATGGTTAGAAGCAGAAGCGTTGCTGCGCCTTAACCGTGCAGGCGAAGCGGCAGAGATTGCCAGTGCAGCTCTTTCTGAGGCTGAAAAAACGATTCCAGAAAGCAAGCTATACGCTGATTTGCTCAGGTCTTTTGGCTCTATCTCAGCGGCTTCCAGTGATTATGGCGCGGCCTTGCCTGCATTCCTTAGAGCGCATGAGCGCTACACAGCACTAGGTGAAAAACGCAGTGCCGCCTTGGCCCTTCAGAATATCGGCTCGCTCTATTCTGAAGCGCGCGATTATGAGCGCGTGCTGCGCTATTATCGCGAAGCAAACGCGATTTTTCCTGACGATCCGGCTCTTTCCCTTTCAGCGCATAATAACAAAGGTAACGCGCTGAAAGAACTGGGGCGCTTAGTAGAGGCCGAAGAGGCTTTTCGCACCGCTTTAAGCCAGGCAGAGCGCATGGACAGCCCGCTTCTGCAAGCCCGGATCATCAACAATATTGCTTACGACCCCGCAGAGTACAAAGCTCTAGATTACA
>WTKI01000426.1:0-9018 GCA_011524425.1 Altererythrobacter sp.
AAACTACAATAGCTTACCTGTAATCCACCGGTTTCTGTGCACAGGCTTTGAACAAGGTGTTTGCGTTCTCCCCAGACACTCGGCCTCAAGCCATTGCCAAATCGCGGTTCGCGGATGCAACACACGCTCGATGCAAAACCCCGGTTGCCTTCTATGAGACTTCGCGAACAGGAAGTCGCCGCTGATGACGACGCGGCCCCTGTAGAGATGCTTGCCGCTTTGTTCGAAGCGCGCGGTTGGCCGTGCGAAATTTCTACCGATGACGAGGTTAGCGGGGAAGTGCAGGGCAGTTGGGCGAAATACCAGCTGCGCGGTATCTGGCGCAGCGAAGACAATGTCCTGCAACTTTTGTGTCTGCCTGAGATTCGCGTATCGGAAGACAAACGCGGGGCGGCCTTTGAACTGCTTTCGCTCATTAACGAGCAAACCTGGCTGGGGCATTTCGACATCTGGTCAAATGGCAACGTCCTGCTGTATCGCCATGGCGCTTTGCTTGGGGATGATGGTCTTCTGTCTTTGCGACAGGCCCAGGCAATGGTCGAAACCGCTTTGGACGAGTGTGATCGCTTCTATCCGGCATTCCAGTTTGTGCTGTGGGGGGACAAGTCCCCGAAAGATGCCTTGGACGCAGCGCTTGTAGATGCAGCAGGAGAGGCTTAGTTCGTCTGCTATCCCTATTGGAATGAGACGCGTGGCAAATTTTGAAAAACTTCTGATTATCGGTTGCGGCAATATGGGCGGTGCGATGCTGGCTGGTTGGCTTGCCGCTGGCCTTTCGCCAAGCCGGTTTGCAGTGCTCGATCCAGCGCTGGAGCAGACCCCCGATGGAGTGGCGCTGTTTCACGATCCAGCTGACGCCAGCGATCATGATGCAGTGCTTTTGGGTTTCAAGCCGCAACAGCTAAGCGCGCTTGGACCGCAACTCCAATCTGTAATTGAAGGGCGCGCGGTATTCTCGCTCTTGGCGGGAATTGAACTGGCAAGTCTGGCAAAGGTCTTTCCGTCAGGCGCTGCACATATTCGGGTCATGCCCAATCTGGCTGCGCGGCTGAACAAATCGCCTGTCATCCTCGCAGAGGCAGGTCTCTCCGCAGAAATGCGTAAGGATGCGCAAACCCTGTTTGGCCGCTTAGGCACTGCTGTGTGGCTTCCGGATGAAGACCAATTCAACCTCGTTACCGCACTTGCCGGATCGGGTCCCGGGTTTGTCTATCGCTTCATCGACGCGCTCGCAAAAGCTGGAATTGAGCTTGGCCTTGCCTCTGAAATGGCAGAATCGCTAGCGCTCGCGACAGTGGAAGGGGCAAGCGCGCTGGCGGCCTCGTCTGAATGCTCTCCAGCCGGCCTCGCTGATCGTGTCGCTAGCCCCGGGGGCATGACACGTGAGGGCCTTAGTGTCCTGGATGAGGACAAGGCACTGATTTCGCTTCTTAAAAGAACTCTGGAATTGACCGCCAAGAAAGGTGATGAATTGGCAAAGGGCGCGGAGAATTAAAGTTAACCGGTTGCACCGTTTGCAATCCGGTTTTGCTTGAAAAGCGCTCGCAAAAACCCGATATTACACACCGATGGCGCTATTTTGCGCCCGCAATTTGGAGTTATACTTCTCATGGCTGATTGGAACGAAACACAGCGTTCGCAGCAGCAGTCGTTCACCGGCGCATCAGTGCCGCGCACTGGCGAAGTGTTCGACGAAGGTCTGCGCAAGCACATGCTTTCGATCTATAATTACATGTGCTCAGGCGTGTTGCTCACGGGTATCGTAGCGCTACTGACGGCACGCTCCGGCTTGGCCTACTCATTCGCTAGCGGCCCACTGATGTGGATCGTCGCGTTAGCACCCCTTGGCTTCATCCTTGCGATGAGCTTTGGCTTGCAGCGGATGAGCAAAGGCACTTTGCAGGTCCTATTCTGGTCGTTTGCGACTGTGATGGGCTTGTCAATGTCGACAATTTTCCTGATTTTTACGTCTGAATCGATCGCAGTCACGTTCTTCGCGACTGCTGGCGCATTCGCTGGACTTAGTTTGTGGGGTTATACCACTAAGAAAGATATTTCCGGCTGGGGCAGCTTCCTGATCATGGGCGTGATCGGTTTGATCATTGCAAGCGTTGCAAACATTTTCATGGGCTCAGGCACACTGGCAATGGTTATCAGCGCTCTAGGCGTGCTGATCTTTGCAGGCTTGACAGCTTATGACACGCAAAAGCTGAAGAACGGCTATGCATATTATCGCGGCACTGAATTTGCCGACAAGATGGTAATCATGGGCGCGACAACCCTTTATTTGGATTTCGTGATCATGTTCCAGTACCTGCTGAGCTTCCTCGGCAGCCGCGAATGATCGGGGGATAAACCTTCCGATCCGGTAGATGCGCGGATCACCGCACGTCTGACTCGGTTTATCGATGCCCGGAGCGCCAATCGCGCTTCGGGCATTTTCTTTGCCCGGTAAAGGGCTTAGGCGGGATTCAGGGAAGGGTAAGGCACGCCGTGTCATGCCATTACTTTCCTGCCGGGGGACATAAAGAAAGGACCACATGATGGTCACGAATAACGGGGCGCCTATTCGAATTATTGGAGTTGCAGCGGCAATCGCTGCACTGGCTGCGTGCCAAACACCCCCTCCACCACCACCTCCACCGCCTCCGGCACCGGTCGCACAGGAACGCATCCCTTATCGGCCTTTGCCGCCATTTGGTGCGTCCTATGTCATGGAAATTCCCCGCAAGGGACCTGATGGCGTGCGGCGCACGATCAATACAGGCATCACTGATGACGAGCTAGTTTGGCATTTCCGTAGCGGTTGGAACGTGGCCGCGCTGAATTGTTCGCGCAGCCGCTATCAATCCGTCCTCGACGCCTATTCGAGTTATATCACCAGCCATTCGCGCGCTTTACGCCAAGTGAATGGCCGCCTGGAAAAGGGTTATCTCGACAAAGCCGATACCCGCCGCGAAGGGATCAAGGCGCGCGAACAGCATATGACGTCGGTCTACAATTTCTTCGCTCTTCCGCCAGCGCGGGTTAACCTGTGCAATGCAGCGCTCGACATTTCGACCCGCGCGCAGCTTGCCCCCATCGCGGACCCGATTGCTTTTGCCAGAGACAACTTCCCGGTGTTGATCGCACCGTTCGAAGACTTCTTTGTGCGCTACGAGCAATATGAGCGCGATTCAGCGGAATGGGATCGCAAGTGGGGTGAGCAATATGGCTATTCCCAACCCGGCTGGGTCGCTGTGCAGAACCACAAAAGGCGCATGGCTGAAGAAGAAGCCGCGCGGCGTCTGTCTTTGCAGCCTGTTGGCGCATCGACGATTGATCCCACGACAGCTTTGGCAGGCGACCAACCGATTGCCGCTGGTGCGGTGATTGATCCGGATACCGGCGCATCGATACCGGTTCTGCCTGTCCAGGAAGGCACCGTCTCTGTGCCAGTGGTTGAACCTGTCCCAAACAGCGAGGGGGCTGATACAGCTCCGCAATAAACTTTGGCAGGCAACTGCCGCTCAATGAACGTGCACGTTTGAGGCGCTTGCACTTGTGCGCGCTTCAATCTAGCAGGTTCTCAGCGCCGGTAACGGGAACGGGGTGAAAGTCCCCGGCTGTCCCTGCAACTGTAAGCGGCGAGCAATTGTTTCGTGCATTCACATCGAGTGCGACCACTGAGGGAAACCTTGGGAAGGTGAAACAAGTGCCCTGACCCGTGAGCCAGGAGACCGACCGGATGCCCAGTCGTTCTTGCCCGGCTCAGGGATTGGTCAGGCGCGAGGGGATCTTCGTCCGAACGACAAATCGGTTGGCCTTGTGGAGCAATCCACAGGGCTTTGTTGCTTTGTTCGATCGGAGGGAATGATCGATGAAATTGAATATCTGGAGATGCAGCGTTGCTTGTGTAGCGCTGAGTGTGGGTGTTGGCGCGAGTTCAGCTGCATGGGCGCAGGATGATGGCGATGACGATGCGATCACGCTGAAAGAGGTCCTAAACCCTTATATTCTCGTAAATGCAGATCGAAGCGCAGAAACGATAGCGCTTCAGGATTACACTGGCTCCGCAACTTTAATAAGAGAAGGCGACTTAACGCTTCGCCAGACCCGCAACATCGAAGACGTTTTGCGCGATGTCCCGGGTGTCGCGGTTTCCTCGGTTGCAGGACAGACCCAGCTTCGCTTGCGCGGATCAGAAGCCAATCACGTGCTGGTGCTGGTCGATGGGATTGAAGTCTCTGACCCGTTTGGCGGCGAATTTGATATCGGCACTTTGCAGGCAGAAATCGGCAGCCGGATCGAGGTCCTGCGCGGGCCGCAGTCTGCGCTCTATGGCTCTGATGCCATTGGCGGTGTGGTGGCCTATGAGAGCGGCACCGATGACGGCGCCGCTGGTTTTGTCGAAGCTGGAACCCATAACACGATCAACGGCGCTGCGCGGCTCGGCACTAGCGGCGAGCGCTGGACTGCATCGCTCTCTGGCGTGGTAGTCTCCACTGATGGTGAGCCTAATGCGCGTGACGGCATGCGAGATATCGGACGTGACAGCTACACTCTGTCGGCCAAGGGTGATGTTTGGCTGAGCGACGTTGTGACCTTGCGCGCAGCTGCGCGATATATCCTTACACAAGGCCTGTTTAATGATCAGGATTTCAATAGCTTTCCGGTAGCAGCGCCGACCTTCGGATTGGTGATCGATAGCCCGGAGACACGGTTTGAAAACGAAGCGGTCTACGCTTTGGCTGGACTGAAGGTCGCAACGCTCGATGGTGCGTGGACACATGACCTCTCCGGACAAATCGCGGACATCCGTCGCGACAGCTTCGGCCCTTTCGGACGCAGCTTTGGCAGTAAAGGTGAGCGGCTGAAGGCGTCCTATGTCAGCGCGTTATCCGCCGATGTGCACAGCGTCACATTCGCTGCTGACTGGGAGCGGGAGCGCTTCCAAAACACCGACCCGTTTGGGTTTGCTTTTACAGGCAAGCGCCAGATCGAGAATGTCGGACTGTCCGGCGAGTATCGCTTTAACGGTGAGCGCATCGATCTGTCTGCGGCTATCCGGCATGACTTCAATGACCGCTTTGCCGATGCCACGACCTTCCGGCTGGGCGCAGCGTTCAACGCCACCGATACCACGCGCATTCATGCGAATTACGGAACAGGAATCAAAAACCCGGGATTTTACGAGTTGTTCGGCTTTGTTGATGGCCGTTTCATCGGAAACGAAGATCTTACACCTGAAAAATCTGAGAGCTGGGAAATCGGGCTCACGCAAAGCTTGGCGAATGATGCGCTTAATGTGACTGTGACTTATTTCGATGCCAATCTGGAAGACGAGATATTCACGAGCTTTCCAGCGCCTGATTTTATCGCGACGCCGGCCAACAGTGCAGAGGTTTCTCAGCGTGAAGGCGTTGAGGTAAGCGCGCGGGCGCAGATCGGCCCGCAAGTTGCTTTGGATGCGGCTTACACTTGGCTCAATGCGGAGGAAAACGGCGTTGCCGAGGTTCGCCGTCCGTCCCATATCGCTTCGGCTGTGCTGACCTGGACTGCGCCAAGCGGCAACGCGTCAGCCAATCTCACTGTGCGACACAATGGGGCGACGGATGACGTAGCATTCCTCGATCCGAGCTTTATTCCGACAAGGGTGCGGCTGGATGACTTTACGCTGGTCAACCTCAATGCTCGTTACAAAATTACTGACACAATCGAAGTGTTTGGGCGTGTCGAAAACCTGCTGGATGAGACCTATGAGCAGGTCTTTAGCTTTGTGAGTCCGGGGCGCAGCGCAATTGTAGGCGTAAGTGTCTCGCTCTGACGCGTAAAATGGCTTAAGGGCGTGCCATGCATTTCCTTGATCAAGCCAAGATCTATCTCAAGTCGGGAGCCGGCGGCCCCGGAGCGGTCAGCTTCCGGCGCGAGAAATATGTCGAATATGGAGGACCTGACGGCGGCGATGGCGGCCGCGGCGGGGATATCGTTTTCGAAGCGGTGGCTGGACTCAACACTCTGATCGACTTTCGCTACGCGCAGCATTTCAAGGCTTCGCGCGGTGGCCACGGCATGGGCAAGGACCGGACAGGCGCAAGCGCAGCCGATTTGGTCGTCAAAGTTCCTGTCGGCACTCAGGTGCTGACTGAAGACAAAGAGGTCGTGCTGGCAGACTTCACGGAAGTCGGACAGCAAATCGTCATGCTCGAAGGAGGCAAAGGCGGGCGCGGTAATGCGAGCTATAAAAGCGCTACAAATCGCGCGCCGCGCCAGCACCAACCGGGCGAACCCAGCGAAGAAATGTGGGTGTGGTTGCGGTTGAAGCTGCTTGCCGATGTAGGGCTGCTCGGACTGCCTAATGCAGGCAAATCGACTTTCATCAATGCTGTGTCAAACGCCCGCGCCAAGGTAGGCCACTATGCCTTTACCACGCTGGTTCCCAAGCTCGGCGTTGTGCGTCACAAGGCGCGCGAATTCGTGCTTGCTGATATTCCCGGGCTTATTGAAGGGGCGGCAGACGGCGCAGGCATTGGCGACCGGTTTCTAGGCCATATCGAACGCTGCCGCGTGCTGATTCACTTGATCGATATTGCTGGCGAGGATCCTGCTGAAGCGATGCGGATCGTAGAAGATGAACTGTCCGCCTATGGCGCGGGGCTGGACGATAAACCGCGGCTCGTTGCGCTTAACAAGCTGGACTTGGCCGACGGAGAGCTGGTCGCAGGCTTTGCAGAAGAATTAATGGAAGCAGGCGCTGACGAAGTCTTCGCAGTCTCCGGCGCAACAGGTGAAGGGATCGAACAATTGCTTGATGCCGTCCTTCAGTACCTGCCTGATCGTACTTCTACAGAGACCAAGGGCCATGCCGTTGAAGATGTCGATGATGGCAGTGCCGGCGAGTGGTCGCCGATCTGATATTATGGCTATCGTCTCGCTCAAGGACTTAGCGGCGTCCAAGCGCCTCGTTGTCAAAATCGGCTCATCATTGCTGGTCGAAGGCGGAGCTTTGCGCGAGAATTGGCTCCGAAGTCTTTCTCAGGATATCTTTAAGCTACGTGAAAAAGGCATTGAAATCATTGTAGTTAGTTCAGGTGCAATTGCACTGGGTGCGGCCAAGCTGAAGCTGCCGCAAGGTGGGCGGGCAAGCCTTGCGGATGCGCAGGCAGCGGCTGCAGTCGGGCAAATTGAACTCGGACGTTCTTGGTCACAGGCTCTTGGCGAATATGATCTGACTGCGGCACAGCTGTTGCTTTCGCTTGGCGATTTGGAAGACCGGCGACGCTACCTCAACGCATCTGCCACGCTTGAGCGATTGCTGGAGACAGAAGCAATCCCGGTCATCAACGAGAATGACAGCGTAGCCACAGAAGAGATTCGTTTTGGTGACAATGACAGACTGGCGGCCCGCGTGGCACAAGCCGCAACCGCTGACGCAATTCTCCTATTGTCCGATGTCGATGGCCTTTATGATCGCGATCCAAGCGAAACGGGCGCACGATTGATCGACTGTGTGGAGGGCATCACGCCGGACGTTTTGGCTATGGCGAGCGCATCATCTTCATCTGGCATGGGGTCGGGCGGCATGGCATCCAAGCTGCAAGCGGCGCAAATTGCAGAGCGCGGCGGAATTATGCTCGCGATCATCAATGGCACGCAAGACTCGCCCATCGCCCATGCTTTGCAAAGCAATCGCGGCACGGTATTTCTGCCGCAAGGCAATGAAGGCGCGCGCAAGGCTTGGCTGAGCGGTCGTTTGGCTCCATCCGGTACTTTGCGCGTAGATGGCGGATGCGCTGATGCCTTGAAGGGAGGGGCGAGCCTTCTGGCCGCTGGCATCGCAGGGGTGTCCGGTGATTTCAGGCGCGGCGATCTTGTGAAGATTGTCAGCATTAAGGGCGAACCTATCGCACAAGGGCTGGCCGAATATGATGTCGCAGAAGTGCAGGCGATTGCAGGCAAGCGGGCCGAGGATCAGGCCGCAAGGCTTGGCTATGCGCCGCGCGCGGCAGTCGTCCACCGTGACCACATGGTATTGCTATGAGCGGAGAAAAGCCGCTCGCAGTGACTGGCGGGACAGGCTTTGTCGGGCAAGCGCTGCTCGATCTCACAGACGAGCGCAGCATACCGGTTCAGGCGCTTACCCGCAGACCTAAAGCCGACGCCCATATTCGAACGCAATGGATTACAGGGGACCTGGATGATTTGCCCGCGCTCGGCCGTTTGATGGCAGGGGCCAGCGCTGTCATTCATATTGCAGGTCTCACCAACACGCCCGACCCTGCACAATTCCACCATGCGAATGTGACCGGCACTGCCAATGTCTTGGCTGCAATGAAGCATCAGGGATTGAAGCGGCTTGTGTTTGTGTCATCCCTTTCTGCGCGCGAGCCTAATCTGTCGCAATATGGCGCTTCGAAAGCGGACGCGGAAGAACTGGTCAAAGCGAGCGGCCTGGATTGGACCATTGTGCGCCCGCCAGCTGTCTATGGACCGCGTGACAGCGATATGTTCGAACTCTTTCGCGCGGCCAAGATTGGCCTGATGCCACTTCCACCAGGCGGAGCGACTTCAATCATTTACGTGCGGGACCTTGCGCGTTTGTTGATCGACCTCGCCGATGCTCAGCCTGCCTTGGTCCGCAAGAAGATATTCGAGCCTGATGATGGCCGGGATGGCGGTTGGAGTCATAAGGAACTCGCCATCGCTATCGGCGAAGCGATGGGCAATACGGTTTTTCCTATACAATTGCCGGATGCCGCGTTGAAGCTAGGCGCAAGGCTCGATCGCCTGCTGCGCGGAAAAAAGGCCAAGCTGACGCTGGACCGCGTGGGTTATATGACTCACCCCAATTGGGTTTCGCGATGGGACCGGCGTGCTCCCGAAGCAGTGTGGCAGCCTGAAATATCCGGGGAATCCGGTCTCAAGAAAACGGCCGATTGGTACCGCAAGGAAGGCTGGCTCTAAGCCAACGCATTAGCTCAAAGGAACGGTTCGTAACCTGGTGGCAAATCACCTTCGTCGGTGAGCGGCGTATGAATT
>WTKI01000426.1:9118-11880 GCA_011524425.1 Altererythrobacter sp.
GAACGGTTCGTAACCTGGTGGCAAATCACCTTCGTCGGTGAGCGGCGTATGAATTCCGCATTCCGTCTTGTCCCAGCCTTTCCAGCGGCCTGAGCGCGGATCTTCACCCGGTGCGACCTTGTGCGTGCAGGGCGAACATCCAATTGAAGGGAAACCTTCCGCCACCAAAGGGTGGCGCGGCAAGTCGTGCTCTTCGAAGTAATCTTCAATCTGTTCTGCTGACCAGTCGATCAGCGGATTGATCTTTAGCCGGCCTTGCTCGTCCGATGTATCGATTTCGAAGCGCGGCAGGTTGGCACGGGTTGCGCTCTGGAAAGATTTGCGCCCAGTAAAGCTTGCATCAAAGTCCGCTAAGGCTTTCGCGAGTGGTTTGACCTTGCGGATCTCGCAGCAGCCATCGGGGTCATAGTTCCATCTGAGCCCGCTTTCATCCTTGGATTTGAGCTCTTCTAGATCGGGATAAAGATTGACGAGATTGGTCAGGCCAAGGCGGCTGACCAAGTCATCACGATATTCTAGCGTTTCAGTGAAATGCTTGCCGGTTTCCAGAAACAAGACAGGAATATTCGCGTCAACCTGTGCGATTAAGTGAAGCAGAACAGCGCTTTCCGCGCCAAAGCTGGAAACAATCGCAAGATCGCCTGCCAGACTGTCTTTGATGACGGCGTCCAGCATTTCCTGCGTCGAAGAGCCTCGAAACATGCGGTTGAGGCGCACAGCATCATGGTCGCTAAAGCGCGGCGCGGTGTCTATTCGGTCGATGCGACGCACGTCGTTCATCAGGCCGCTCCGTGACGGATCGCAGGGATCGGACGCGCATTGTCAGCGGCATGCTGATAGTCATGCGGCCAGCGCGCAAAAGCTGCCTGTGCGTCTTGTTCATTCAGCTTCTTGTCCGGAGCAAATGCGTCAAAGCCGCAGCGCCGCATAAACAAGAGCTGGTCGATCAGAACTTCGCCAACTGCGCGCAACTCGCCAGTATAGCCCGCTTCGCGCAAGATGCGGGCAGAGGAATATCCGCGCCCGTCACCAAACACCGGGAAGTTCACTTCGACCAAGCGCAACCGATCGAGATGAGGGATCAAAGAGCGCGCATCGTCACCAGGTTCAATACGCACAGCAGCCGCGTTGGACTGTTCGAGAAACGCATCGACAGTGACCTGAGCGTGGTCTGCCACTTCGTCGTCGCGAAAGCGGAATTGCACATCGTCCGGACTTGTTCCGAGATCAGTGATATCACTCGCCATAAAGCGCCTCCTTGAAAGGATCCATGCCGATACGGCGGTAAGTATCGAGGAAGCGTTCGCCATCCTCGCGGCTATCAAGATAGATGTCCGTCACAGTCTCGACCGCATTGACGATGCCTTCTTCGTCAAAGCCGCGGCCTGTTATCTTTGCCAGTGCGGTGTCTTGTGCTTCGCTTCCACCAAGCAAAAGCTGGTAATTCTCAACGCCTTTCTTATCGACGCCCAGAATACCGATGTGGCCGGCATGGTGGTGACCGCAAGCGTTGATGCAGCCGGAAATCTTGAGCTTGAGCTCGCCCAGCGTTTCCGTCTTGCCGCTTTCAGCAAATCGCGTTGCGATCTTCTGAGCGACAGGGATGGAGCGGGCATTTGCAAGGCTGCAATAATCCAGACCCGGGCACGCGATAATATCCTCGATCGTGTCTAGGTTGGGGCTGCCAAGGCCAGCGGCCTCAAGCTTGGTCCAAAGAGCGTGCAAGTCTGCGATCTTCACATGCGGCAAAACGATGTTCTGCGTATGCGTGACGCGGCTCTCATCGAAAGAATAGTCTTTCGAAAGCTCGGCCATCAAATGCATTTGTTCAACTGAGGCATCTCCCGGGATGCCGCCCGCTGGCTTGAGACTGATTACCGCGCTGACATAGCCGTCTTGCTTGTGAAGATGAGTGTTGCGATCAACCCAAAGCGCGAAGTCGGGATCGGACCGATCAATCTCGACGGGCAGGTCTTTCTCAAATGGCGGGTTTTCAAAGAAGGTCTTCAATCGCTCAATCTCAGCCAGCGGCGGCTCAACGCCAACCTCCAGCATATGCGCGAATTCCTCCTCGACCTGGCGGGTGTATTCTTCTTTGCCCAATTCATGAACGAGGATCTTGATACGGGCTTTGTACTTGTTGTCGCGCCGGCCATAGCGGTTGTAGACGCGAAGACACGCCTCTGCGTAAGTAACCAGCTGATCGAGAGGGACAAAATCCCGAATGCAAGGCGCGATCATCGGCGTACGGCCCATGCCGCCACCGACATAGAAGGCCGCGCCAATTTCGCCTGCTTCGTTCTTGACGATCTGAATGCCGATATCATGCAACTTCATCGCTGCGCGGTCGGTCTCAGAGGCGATAACCGCGATCTTGAACTTGCGCGGCAAAAAGCTGAATTCCGGGTGGAAGCTCGACCATTGCCGCAGCAGCTCAGCGTAAGGACGCGGATCGATCAGTTCATCCGCTGCTGCGCCAGCGAAGTGATCAGAGCTGATATTGCGGATACAATTACCGCTGGTCTGGATCGCATGCATTTCCACCTTGGCGAGGTCCGCAAGCAAGTCTGGCGCTTCTTCCAGCTTAATCCAATTGTATTGAATATTCTGGCGTGTCGTAAAATGCCCATATCCGCGGTCATACTTCTCCGCGATATCAGCGAGCGCATGCATCTGGGCCGAATTAAGCGTCCCATAAGGGACCGCCACACGCAGCATATAGGCGTGCAATTGCAGATACAGCCCGTTCATTAGGCGCAGTG
>WTKI01000414.1 GCA_011524425.1 Altererythrobacter sp.
GTCCAGAAGAATGTCTGTGAATTAGCAATATTTGGACAAATTTTAACCTTTCTGAATGGTTAAAAAGTCAGCGCAGAAGAAATTCAGCGAAGTTTTAAAGTGTGTGAAAGTATCAGTATCGAAAAGCAAACCCCCAATACATGAGAGTGAATGCTGTCCGAAGATCCCGGACGCATTTTGTGTGTGTTAAAAAGGAATACCCCTATGAGAACCAAAATTCTCGGCGCGATCATTTTTAGCGCTGTCTCCGTTATGGCGCTGCCAGTTGTGGCTCAACAATCTCAATCAAGCAGCATTATTCAAAATGCAGGCGAACAGGAACGCATCAATTTCTCGGGCAAGTTGCGCATGCTGTCGCAGCGTATCCCGTCGGCAGCTTGTCATCTGGCAGAAGGTGTTGATAACGCCGGTGCTACACAACTGTTGAAAAGCGCCAGCGATGAGTTTGAAAAAATTCTGACAGCCCTGGAATTTGGCGATGAGTCCTTGAATATCATCGGTCAGGAAGAGCGTCGCAAAACTTTGGCAAGAATCCATGATTTGCGAGCACAGTGGGAGCCGATGAAGGTAGCTGCCGCGCAAATGGCTGCCGGAGATACGTCAGACGAGGTTTTGTCGGTAGTCCTGGAACAGAACATGCCGGTACTAAACTCTGCGAAGCTGCTCGTATCTGAAATGGTCGCTCAATACTCCAATCCAGCGACAATGGTGCAGGCAAATTCGCTCTTGATCGATATTGCCGGCCGGCAACGCATGCTGACCCAGAAAATGGCGAAAGAATCGTGTATTCTGGCATCGGACCTTGCAGACGATGAGACAAAGGCAAACCTTGAAGCAACTATGCAGATGTTCGAAGTATCCTTGTTTGCATTGATGAATGGAATGCAGGAAGCAGGCATCAAAGCACCTCCAAGCTTCCAGATCAGCGAGGGTCTGCGTCACGTAAGCTTGGAATATGCGCAAGCAAAGCCAACATTGGATTCTCTGCTTTCGGGGCAAAAAGTTTCGCTGGATGCTGAAGCAACAAAATTCAAAACGCTCAACACGACAATGGGCAAAATGAATGAGGTTGTTCAGATGTATACCAGCACGATGAAAGTTGGTCTTTAAGACCAAAACCAGGCGCTACTGACTGGGTCGGCCTTTGGCCGGCCCTTTCGTTTTGTAACACTTAGGTTTCAATCGTCAGTGTTATTGGTCGAAATGTTTCAAATTTCGCGGCGCTTCTCACGAAAGCACTCAACGGCGCTCACATTCGCGTAGGGTGGGATGCGGATTGACAATTCTGGCGGTTAATTTGGTCTCAACAAAGGAGACCTGGCTATGACAACACGCCGCACATTTCTTGCAACCTTGACTGCTGTTTCGCTTGCTCCGGCCCTTGCCAAAGCAGGCGCCGCCCGGACGGGAAAGTTCACTGGACCAAAACGGTACGGCAGCGGCGGCGCGGTCGAAGTAACTAATACGACTGTTGCTTTGCAGCGCGACTTTTCCCTAAGCCGCGGGCCTGATCCGGTGGTGGGTCTGGGCAAAAACGGTCGGTATGATCCGGCTACCTTTATGGGGGAACTGAAAGCCAAAAAAGGTGCGCAAAGTTACGCGATCCCTTCGGGTATCAATGTGGCTGACTATGATGAGGTCCACATCTGGTGCCGTCGCTTTAACACCGGTCTTGGCGTCGCGCGTCTTTAACTTTTATGCGCAGGGGGTAGGTATTTACGCAGCCCACCGATCGGTAACGTCGAAATGATCGTCCAGCGAATGCGCCCCCAAAACGCGCCCAGCGCCAACAGAAACACCCCAAGGCCCAGCACCATGATGGCCCCACTATCGTCTTCCAGCGCTGGGTTTAGTGTCAGCAACACAAACACGACATAGGAAATCGCTGCCAACAAGAAACTGCGGCGATCAATAACGATTGCGACAAGCGCAAATATGGCCATCGCAATCAAAATGGCGACATAAGCGCCCTGCCCTTCATTTGATAAGATTGACAGCGCGACCGTGTTTATAATCATTGGCGCTGCCACAAGGTGTAGCCAAAACCCCTGAACCGAGCGTCGCGTGACCCGGTGCGGATCAGACCCGTCGAATAACATCGCAACGATAAAGGTCAGGCCGCCCAGTGCTAGTGTGATCCATGCAAAGCTTGATCCGGCCGAAAACACGAAAATCTCAGAAAAATTTTGCGGTGTGCCAGATCGTGTTGCGGCTGCAAGCAATGCGGTGGCGAATAGACCAAGTGCGATACATGCCAATGCGAAGGGGACTTTGAACCGCAGCCAGGACAAAAAGACGGCCAGAACGCTTAAAAGCCCCGGCACAATCAGAG
>WTKI01000201.1 GCA_011524425.1 Altererythrobacter sp.
ACAAAGGCCTGTGCCCAGGGATAATCGTCCGTGAGGGTGACATGGACAATCGCTTCGTGTCCAGGCGGGGTTAAGGCCTCGAGACGTGCCGCAGCCCAGCCGGTGAGGTTCATGACTGGTTGGCCGGACGCGAGGTTGTAGACGGCCATGTCTTTCCACGCGATGCCCATGCGCAAACCAGTGCCAAGGGCCTTTGAGCAGGCTTCTTTGGCGGCCCAGCGTTTTGCATAGGTCCCGGCGACGTCACGGCGCCGATCGGCTTTGTGTTGCTCGATATCCGTAAAAACACGATTGCGGAATCGATCGCCAAAGCGGGCCAGTGTCCGCTCGATCCGTTCTATGTTTGCGAGGTCGGTTCCGACGCCAATGATCATTCTGCCGTGTCGGTCACGTCCCGTTCGCCCCGCCCAGGTTTCATATGGTTTCCGTATGGCTCTGCCGTTCGAAGAGCCCGAAATTGACCCCCCTTTGTCGCGCTTACCAGAGCGGGGAGAATTCCTCAACGTTTCTAAAAGGTTTGCCTGGCGCTTACGTCGGATGACGCGCGGCGTCCATCACCCGGCGCATTTCTTGGATGGCGGGGGTGAGGCCCCGAAAGATAGCTTCGCCGATCAGAAAGTGGCCGATATTAAGCTCCATCAATTGCGGGATCGCCGCCACGGGAGACACTGTGTCGTAGGTGAGGCCGTGGCCCGCATGCACCTCTAGCCCGAGGTCTTGGGCGAACGCCGCCATCTCCGTCAAACGTGCGAGCTCGGCGTCGCGCGCGGCAAAGTCACCCTCCGCGTGAAAATCGCAATAGGCGCCAGTATGAAGTTCGATCACAAGAGCGCCGATCCGGTGCGCTGCTTCGATCTGGCGCTGGTCGGCGGCGATGAAGATTGACACCCGGCACCCAGCCTCGCGCAAGGGCGCGATGAAGTGCGCGAGGCGGTTTTCCTCGCGTGCGACTTCTAGCCCGCCTTCGGTCGTCCGCTCCTCCCGCCGCTCTGGAACGATACACACAGCGTGGGGTTTATGGCGGAGCGCAATCGCTTGCATTTCATCCGTGGCAGCCATCTCGAAGTTGAGAGGCAGCGTCAACGCCTCCATCAATCCATCGATATCGGCGTCTGAGATATGGCGGCGGTCTTCACGTAAATGCGCCGTTATACCATCAGCGCCCGCCTCTTCCGCCATCTTTGCCGCACGAATGGGATCGGGATACGCGCCGCCACGCGCATTGCGGACGGTCGCCACGTGATCGATGTTTACGCCCAGCCGGAGTTGGCCCATGGCTTTTCCCTTCTGCGTCAGGTGCCTGGCGCGCGGTCAATCTTGCGCGCTGTCTTCTTTTTGATCTTTTCACCCAGCTTGGCAATGCGGCGTCGTTGGTAGGCGTCGATCACAGGTCGAGACAGGCCATAGGCGAACATCCCTGCAATGATCCCAGGGAAGAAACCGCCGACGAAATACGGCAAGAAGATCCGATCGAAGAATTGGAGCAAGTTGTCCCATTGGGTGACGTCTGAGGTGAAGATGGCTTTGAAGTTGCGCCAAAGTTCACCGCTTGCACGGGAAAATGCCGCAAGCACGCCGACAGATTCAACGTCTTGATCGCGGTTCAAAAGGGCATTGCCCATTTTGAGCGATACCACCGCCATGAACGGAAAGGTCAGCGGGTTGCCCACGAAGGTTGACAAGAGCGCTGCCAAAATATTGCCGCGGATCAGGAAGGCCACCAACGCGGCATAAATGAAGTGCAGCCCAAAGAGCGGCGAAAAACTTACGAAAACACCTGCTGCGATCCCGCGCGAGATTCGGTGCGGCGGGTCTGGCAGACGGCGCAAGCGGTGGACGACATAGGATATCGCACGGCCCCATCCGCCCCTTGGGTAGAATGCTTCGCCAATCTTGCGAAGCGTGCTGAGCTTGTTTCGCCGTCTGAACACTCTGTTCCGACCCCTTGGTCGCTACGCGATTACGCCTTCAGGTAGGGCGCGATTGCGTGCAATCGATGCAACATCACTTTCCGCTTCCAACGCTGTCATCACCGTGTGGAGGTGTTCGATATCCCTAAGCTCAACGTCAATCAAAAGTTTGTAAAAATCGTGTTTTCTATCGAGAAAATTCAGGTCACTGATATTCGCTTTTTGCTCTCCGATCAGCGTGCAGAGACGGCCAAGAACCCCTGCATCATTGGCGATTGTAAGTTCTAACGTCACATCGTGGACGGCGGGGTGGCGGCCAGAATGCCAATGAAGGTCGAGCCACTTGTCGCCATCATCTTCGAGTTCGGCCAATTTCGCGCAATCGATTGCGTGGACAAAGACGCCTTTGCCTTTGAC
>WTKI01000246.1 GCA_011524425.1 Altererythrobacter sp.
CGGTGCTGTTCACAGCAGGCGCTTCGCTGGCCTATTTCGTCGTCATGCCTGTGGCCTTCAAATGGTTCCTCGGCTTTGAAGGCGATGCCGGCGGTCTTGAAGTCAATGCGCTGCCATCAGCTGGCGAATATCTCAGCCTTGTCATGCAGTTCATCCTCGCATTCGGGATGAGCTTTCTTTTGCCGGTGCTGCTGTTGTTGCTTAATCGGGCAGGCATAGTCCGGCGCGAACAATTGGTTGCCGCGCGGCGCTATGTGATTGTGGGCATCGTTGCTCTGGCAGCGATAGTGACGCCGCCTGATCCAGGCTCGCAGCTGATCCTCGCAGTTCCGTTGCTGCTGCTGTTCGAAGGCTCGCTGGTGCTCATGCGTTGGCAGGAACGCGGCGAGAAGCCGGAGAATGAGGCGGATACAGAGACTGTAGCAACCCCTGCTGAAGGCGAGCAGCCTTCCTAAGCGCTATTGTGAAGCGGTGCGGCGATAAACGCGCTCGCCCCCTATCCAGGTTTCCAGCACTTTCATATTGCGGATTTGCTCAGGCGAAGACAGCATCGGATCGCGGTCAACCAACACGAAATCAGCACGTTCGCCAGCGATTAGCCTGCCAAAGCGGCCCTCCGCGAAACCGGCATAGGCCGCATCGCTGGAAAAACCTGCAATAGCCTGAGCTCGCGAAACGGTTTCTTGCGCAAACCAGCCTCCAAACGGCTCCCCGTTGGCATCGGTCCGGCTTATTGCAACGGCAATGCCCGCAGGGACATCAGCAGGTTCAACCGGGGAATCCGACCCGAAAGCAATCCTGCCGCCCGCGTTCAAAACGCTGCGCCAGGCATAAGCGCCGTTGAGGCGGTCTGGGGTCAGCCGGGCCTCTGCCATCTTGCGATCAGAGGTCTGATGCAGCGGCTGAAAGCTGGCGATGGTGCCATGCTCTGCAAATCGCGAAATGTCTGCGGGATCGACGATCTGCGCATGCTCGACCCGCCAGCGCCGGTCGCCTGTATAGGTCTCGCTCAATTCCTCGATCGCAGCTAGGACTTCTGCATTGGCAGCATCACCAATCGCATGTACGGCTGTCTGGAAACCGTCCATCGCAGCCCGGCTCATTATGTTGCGCAATTGCGCAGGGGTAAGGATCGGAATGCCCCGGTTTCCGGGGTCATCTGCATAATCTTGCTTAAGCCAGGCGCCGCGCGAACCCAGCGCTCCATCTAGATAAATCTTGATCCCGCCCATGCGCAACCGGTCCTGATACAGCCAAGGCGTAGGTGAGGGTCCGGCGATCAGCTGCATTGTTTTCAGAGAGCTAGCGTAAGACATAATCCGAAGTTTTAGTGCGCCTCTATCGCCTGCTCTGCGGAAGGTTTGCCAATCTTCGATCGATGTGCCCATGTCGGCTGCAGCGGTGATGCCTTGAGCAAGCAAAACCTCTTGCGCTTTTGATAAAGCAAGATCGCGCTCCACTGGGCGCGGTACCGGTATTGCCTTTGTGACAAGGCTTTCTGCCGCATCGACGAAGATACCGCTTGGCGTATTGCTGCCCTCTAATCGCTCAATTCTGCCGCCTGTTGGAGAGACGGCCGAGGCATCGACGCCAGCACGCTCCATCGCGAGACTGTTTGCCCATCCGGCATGGCCATCCACTCGCGTCAAATAGACCGGGCGGTCAGCAACAATTGTATCAAGCTCTGCCGCCGTCGGAAAACGGCCCAAACCCCACTTTTCCTGATTCCAGCCGCCGCCCAAAATCCACGGGCGACCGGGATTGGCTTCAGCAAATTGCGCGATTGCCGCGAGCGCTTCTTCCAGACTCTGTGTTTGCGACAGGTCCAGCGTCAATGCTGCAAAGCCGACGCCCATCACATGCAAATGCGCGTCAATAAAGCCCGGCATCATCACGCGGCCTTTGCCATCAACTGCAAACTCTATGTCGTTAGGGCGATCTTCACCGCGCCCCAGCGTTTCGCGGACTTTGCCTTCATCATCGATGATAAGGGCAGCAAAGCGTTCGATATTGCCGTCAGCATTGATGGTCAGACCATCGACATTGTAGACCAGCGTATCCGCTAAAGCGGGGGCAGGGATGCTTGCCAGCCCAAGGGCTGCAAGAAGCGCAAGAACTGATCTTGGCAAAAGCATCGTCAACAGGTTCCTTTGGGCAAACGCGATATCAGTGCGCTGGTGTCTTTACGCCCACCGCCTGCGGCTTGCACGTCAGCATAGAATTGATCAACCAAAGCGCTGATGGGAGAGGAAAGGCCGAGCCGCTTCGCTTCTGCCAAAGCATAGCCTAAATCCTTGCGCATCCAGTCTATCGCAAATCCGAAGTCGAACTCGTCTTTGACCATTGTGGGCCAGCGATTATCCATCTGCCAACTTTGCGCCGCCCCGCCGGAAATGGCTTCATAAGTCTTGTCCAAATCCAGCCCGGATGCCTGCGCTAGCCGTATGGCTTCTGACAATCCGCCCAGCACGCCGGCAATGCACATCTGGTTTGCCATCTTGGCCGTTTGTCCTGCGCCTGAGCCGCCGACATGGACAATTGCCTTGGCATAGCAATCCATGACCGGTGCCGCGCGCGCCATAGCGGCTTCGCTTCCGCCGCACATGATCGCCAACTGGCCGTTTTCTGCTCCTGCCTGCCCGCCTGAAACTGGTGCATCGACAAAAGCGATCCCGCGTGACGACGCCTCTGCTTCAATCCGGCGTGCCATGTCCGCAGAGGTTGTCGTGTGATCCACGAGCAAGCTTCCCTCTTTCATGACAGCAACAGCGCCATTATCCCCGAGCAGGACGCTTGCGACATCCTCGTCATTGCCGAGGCACGCGAACACGATTTCGGCTTCGCTTGCCGCTTCTGGAGCGGTTGCAAAGGTCTCGACTGCGCAGCCAGCCGTGCGCTGGTCTTCCGCCCATCTCTCGGTCTTGGAAGCTGTTCTGTTGAAAGCGCGGACGGTGTATCCCGCTTTCGCCAGATGCCCTGCCATGGGGCCTCCCATAACGCCAAGGCCTAGAAAAGCGACGGTGATATTTTCACTTTGATCGGTGTTCATGCCACCTCGGTTACCGGCAAAAGCAATCCATGCAAACATATTCACGATTGCTTCCCGCTCTCCCACGCCTTAGCACCGCGTCACTATGACTGCGAAACCGGCCACAACTGCCTCTGAGAATGCGCGCGATGCGCTGACCCTGGACCACATCCGGGAGGCTGCTGCGCGCATTGACGGCGCAGTTGTGAAGACGCCGATGATGCACTCGCAAACGCTCTCGAATATTACCGGCGCAAACATTTGGCTGAAGTTTGAAAACTTGCAGTTTACCGCCGCGTATAAGGAGCGGGGCGCGCTCAATGCCTTGCTGCAGTTGACGCCGGAGCAGCGCAAGCGCGGCGTTATTGCGGCATCAGCGGGCAATCACAGCCAAGGTCTGAGTTATCACGGCACGCGATTGGGTGTGCCTGTGACGATTGTAATGCCGCGTACGACGCCAACTGTGAAGGTAATGCAAACAGAGCAGGTTGGCGGCAATGTCGTGCTTGAAGGCGAGACTTTTGACGAAGCTTATGCTCATGCGCTCCGGCTTGAACTGGAGCGCGAACTTACTTTTGTGCATCCGTTTGACGATCCGCATGTTGCCGCGGGTCAAGGCACTGTTGGTCTGGAAATGCTGGAGGCACAGCCGGAGCTTGACTGCATGGTCATTCCGATTGGCGGCGGTGGTCTGATTTCCGGAGTTGCGACTGTCGCCAAAACTATGCGTCCTGAGATTGAAATCGTTGGCGTTCAGGCTGCGCTATTTCCGTCCATGTATGCGAAAGTCAAAGGGCTGGACATGGCTTGCGGCGGAGACACTCTGGCAGAAGGCATTGCTGTAAAAGCGCCCGGTGAATTTACATCACAGATCGTTGAAGACCTGGTCGATGATATCGAGCTTGTCGAAGAAAAAGCGCTGGAAAAAGCGGTCTCGCTGCTGCTGCAAATCGAAAAGACTGTAGTGGAAGGGGCGGGGGCGGCAGGGCTTGCCGCAGTTCTGCAGAATCCTGAGCGTTTCAAGGGCAAGAATATCGGCTTGGTGCTGTGCGGCGGCAATATCGATACTCGCCTTCTGGCTAATGTGCTGTTGCGTGACCTGGCTCGTCAGGGACGTCTCGCTCGGCTCCGCATCACATTGCAGGATCGCCCTGGCGCGCTGTTCAAGGTCATGCGCGAGTTTGACAATCACAACATCAATATCATCGAAATCTATCACCAGCGGATTTTTACAACTTTGCCAGCTAAAGGTCTGGTGACAGATATTGAATGCGAAGCGCGTGACCGTGACCAGTTGGAAGCTCTGGTTAAGGCCCTGAAGTCGAAAGGTTACTCGGTCGAGCTCGCAGAGCTCAACTGACACGTAAAATCCCGCAGTTCAGCGCGCCAGGCGGCTCAAATGGCCGCGTTAATGTGCATAATAACCAAATGGTTACCATGTTTCATGGTTAATAGTCTTTTACCGCGGGCTGCAAACAGGCATAAGATTGTCTTAACGCGCCCATCTGGGCTGATTCACGATCACTGATTTAACGGCCTGAAAGGACCTGACCAGCACTGTGACAGCTCCGATCCGCTTTCCCCGTTTTTTCGTAACCAGCCCAGCTCCTTGCCCTTACTTGCCCGGTCGCAGTGAGCGCAAAGTGTTTACAGAGCTCAAAGGTGCGCATGCGGACCAGCTCAACGAAGCTCTGGGCCGGATCGGTTTTCGGCGCAGTCAGACGGTTGCCTATCGCCCGAGCTGCCTGGATTGCCAGGCGTGTGTGTCTGTTCGAGTGGCCGCTGAAGAATTTCAGCCGTCTAACACGCAGCGCCGCATCTTGAAGCGCAACCGCGATTTGATCGCGACAGAATGCCGTCCTTGGGCGACTGATGAACAGTTCGCCTTACTTCAGAAATATCTCGCCGCACGTCACCCGGATGGGGGGATGGCAGCAATGGACGAGATGGACTACGCCGACATGGTAGAACATACACCGGTATCCAGCTGCTTGGTGGAATATCGGGAGCCAACGGCAAGCGGAGAACCGGGTCAGCTTGTCGGCGCCTGTCTGACAGACCGTCAGGGTGACGGGCTTTCGATGATCTACAGCTTCTACGACCCAGACATTGAAAAGCGGGCCGGGCTTGGTAACTATATCATTCTTGACCACATCCGCCGCGCGGCTGCTGAAGGCTTGCCCTATGTCTATCTGGGCTATTGGGTCGAAGGCTCGCAGCGTATGCAATACAAAGTACGCTTCCGGCCGCTTGAAAAACTCACGCGTGATGGCTGGGTACGTTTCACAGACGTTGAGCAACGCGATCTTATCGCAAAAGCCACTAAGCCCGGTCAAAAGCTTGAAGCCGGCAACGGTAAAGACGGGCAGCCAGCGCGTATCAAGCAAGACTGAGATACGCCGCACCTTCGGTCATCAGCTGCTTTTCTCAAAGCTTCATGCCCTTTGGTTTGTCACCGCTTTGGCGGCTACCACTACGCATGCGCAAGATCGGTCCTCTGCTGAAGAGCTAGAGGAACTGATCCCTCAAGAGGTTTTGGAGGATACGGAAAGCTGGGCTCTGGGACAGGTTGAGGGCGCTGAAAATCCCGAGCCCGTCAGCGACGCTCCGCAAGTGACCCTGCCACCGGTTGATCAGGTTGAGTTGGACACGCCGCAAGCAGACGAGTTGACCGAGGCTCTAGAATTGCCGCCAGAACAGTCTGGCTCTGACACACCATTTGCAGCGATTGAAGACCTAGCGCTCCCGTCGCGGCCAGCAATTTCAGACGTCGTCCGTGTGGATGAAAGACTTGTTCTCGGGTTTCCGAGCGCAGCGGAGAATTTCCCCGAGCAGCGGGATTTTATCGCGCGCTTTAAGGCTTTGTCGACCATCGAAGCACTGGACTCTAGCTCAGACAATATCGCTCAACTTGCAGCGCGGGCGCGTGCTGATGAAGAATTGCTGCGCCAATTGCTCAGAGCCTATGGCTACTATGACGGCCGGGTGATCCGCTCTGTTGGCGGTATCCGCCCAGGTGAAGAAGAGGCACAGGCAGCGCCGCAAGCTCGGTTTGATGTCTTACCCGGCACGCAATACCGCTTCGGTGCGATAGATTTAGGCAATGCAGACGCAATTACGGACGCAGCGATTGTGCGATCGCGCTTTGGCATAAAGGCCGGCGATCCGCTCGACAGTGACCGAATTCTTGAGCGTAAGCAGGCATTGAACCTTTGGCTTGGCGAAACGGGCTATCCGTTTGCCAAAATTGCCGAGCCGAGCCTCTTGATTGATCACGATCGTCAAGAAGGCGATCTGACACTGCCGGTTGAGCCGGGCGGGCAATACCGTTTTGCAGGGGTGACAAGCGACAAACCGGAGTTCCTATCGTCACGCCACCTCCAGCGCATCGCGCGCTTTTCTCCCGGCGACATTTATCAGCGTAGCATCGAGCAGGATTTGCAGCGCGCTGTCATTGCCAGCGGCCTGGTGTCCACACTGACGATTACTCCGCGCGAAACGCTCGCACCTACAAACGATACGCCCGGCGAAGTGATGCTGGACGTCGAGCTTGAACCGGCCAAGCTACGCACGATTGCAGGCGCAGTCGGCTACGGCACAGAAGACGGCTTCAAAGTCGAAGCGAGCTGGGAGCATCGCAATCTTTTCCCGCCTGAAGGGGCGCTTAAGCTGCGCGGTATACTCGGCACGCGCGAACAGCTTGCAGGCATCACTTTCACGCGCAGCAATTGGCGCAGACGTGATCAAGTGTTGGCGCTGGATGCATATGCCAGCGACATTACGACAGAATCCGTCGATGCAAGGACAGTTGCGTTGCGCGGTTCTGTTGAACGTATTTCCAATCTGTTGTTCCAAAAGCCATTGGGCTGGTCTGTCGGCGCTGAAGCCTTGCTGACAGACGAACGAAACCGGGTGATCAATGGCATTGCTCGCCCGCGTCAAACTTTCCGGATCGCATCTTTGTTCAGCAGCGTGACACTGGATGGCAGCAATGATCTGCTCGATCCCACACAGGGCTACCGTGTTACCCTGTTTGTTGCGCCTGAAGCATCGCGATCGTCAGGCGAGACGAGCTTTTACCTGCGCTCGCAGATGGATGCGACTTATTACCAGCCGCTTAGCGATGGCATTACTTTGGCAGGGCGCGCGACCGCTGCGACAATCCACGGGGCAGACACTGGTCAAATAGCACCCTCCCGCAGGCTCTATTCAGGCGGCGGCAGTTCCGTTCGCGGTTATGGATATCAGGCGATTGGCCCAGCCAATGACTTTGGCGAGATCACCGGCGGTCGTTCGCTGATTGAGCTGTCAGCAGAGGCGAGGATCGATACAGGGCTGTTCGATGGCGCGCTGCAAATTGTGCCATTTTTCGATCTTGGAGCGGTCTCGATAGATACCACACCGGACTTTCGCTTTGTAAAATACGGTGCGGGACTTGGGGTCAGATACAAGACCGGCTTCGGCCCGATCCGCGTTGATTTGGGTGTTCCGATCAACCCTGAACCCCAAGATAGCGCCTTTGCTGTCTATGTCAGTCTGGGGCAGGCATTTTGATGGCTGATCCCGCGGCTTTGGACCAAGAGGCGCTCACCCCCCGCGCATCGCGCAAACGTGTCTGGGTCAAACGTCTGGGCTGGCTGCTTGCAGTGGTGCTTGTGACCCTGTTGGCCGGAGCCCTGTTTCTTAGCTCGCCATTTGGAAAACGGTTCGTCGCGAACCAGATCGCGGAAGTTGCACCTGCGTCGGGCTTGCGGATTTCAGTGGGAAGGATTGAAGGCGACATCTATGCGAAGGCCCGCTTGCATGACGTCGTGCTTTCAGACCCTCAAGGCGCGTTCCTACGCATCCCTGAAGTGGAACTGGACTGGAACCCGCTTGCTTGGCTGACCAGCGGTTTGCATGTGCGCGAGCTGATAGCAAAGCGCGCAATACTGGAGCGCCTGCCTGAACTTTTGCCCGGTGATCCTGACGCGCCGATCTTGCCGGATTTCGATATTCGCATCGGCACCTTTGCGATCGAGGATATGACTTTGGCATCAGGCGTGCTGAGCGATGATGCGGAGCAGGTCGATCTTACCGCTCAGGTGGACATCCGATCCGGTCGTGTGTTCGCGCGGTCCGATGGTCAGATTGGCCGCAATGATGCGCTTGAATTCCTGATCGATGCTGAACCGGACGGAGATGCATTTGACCTCGCAATGGATGTCGAGGCATCGGATACCGGTATCCTCGCGCGCCTTGTTGGGATCGAGAAGGGCTTCCGCGCGCGGCTTGATGGTGATGGTACCTGGAGCAATTGGCTTGGTCACTTGCTGGTAGAGCGTGGCGATGAACGTTTGGCCGGATTCCGCATCACAAACCAGAACGGTGTTTATAAGCTGATCGGCCAGATCAGGCCGGATAGCTCAGGCGATACCATCTTGGCCCGGATACTGAGCGATGCTGCTTCGGTCTCTGCCGGTGGCACTTTGGAAGACAGCGCTTTTGATGGCTCACTGCGCTTTGTGAGCTCTGCTTTGATGGCAAGCGGAGAAGGCACTGTCGATCTTGCCGGAAATGCCTTTGAGGATTTCCAAGTTTCAGCAAGGCTGCGCGATCCTAACCTGTTTGGCAAAGCCCTTACTCTCGATGATACCCGGTTGGCGGCAACGCTGGACGGGGCGTTTGCTGACTTGACTGCAGTCCACAATTTGGAAATCGGCAATTTGCAGTCAGGCGACGTGCGCTTGACTGCGATCAAGCAGCAAGGAGATGCACGCTTTGATGGGAACGTCTGGCGTTTTCCGCTCGCGGTTTCCTCTGACGCCGTTGAGTTCGGGGTCGACGCGCTTGATCCCTTGCTGCGCGAAGGGAGGCTGACAGGCGACCTGACTGTTTCCGCAGAGGGTGATCTTTCGTCCGACAATCTGTCCGCACGATTTGCGCAGCTCACCGCAGACAGCAATCTGCGCGGCAATCTCAGCGAGGGCAGATACGCGCTTGCAGGAAGCGCGCGAAGTGAAAGCGTTGCGATTGAAGCGCTGGGCCAAGCGAGCGCCAATGCGAAATTCAGATTCAACGCTTCCGTCCCGTCAGGCTGGAAGCTGGCTGCGAACTTTGCAGGCCGCATGCCGGAAGTCAGCAATGCAGGCCTTGCCGCAATTGCTGGCGAACCCGTCACCTTTCGCGGTGGTGTAACGCTTGGCTCGGGCCAGCCGCTTCTTCTGAGCGATCTTGAACTTGAATCCCAGCGTCTCATTCTTACCATGTCAGGCGCGGTTGCTGGCGATCAAACCAGTTTTACCGGGTCTGGTTCTCACTCCGAATACGGACCCTTTACCGTGCGGGGTGCTATAGATCAGGATGGGCCGGAAGCGCGTCTGGTGCTGGAAGATCCTTTGCCCGCGGCAGGACTTAGCGATGTCGAACTGGCGCTCGCACCTAGCGAGGCAGGGTTTGCGATTGATGCGACAGGCCAATCCTTGCTCGGGCCCGTTGCCGGTGCTTTCAATCTTGTCTTGCCGCCTGATGGTCCGGTGCAGCTCGTTGTGGACCAGCTTACAGTCAGCCAGGCCAATGCGAGCGGTGCACTCCTGTCTACAGATGCAGGCCTGACAGGCGAACTGGATATTAATGGCGGCGGCTTGGATGGCGGACTTAGACTTTCGCCTGAGGGCTCGCAGCAAGGCTTCGTTCTCGATCTGACGGCGCGCGATGCGCGTTTTGCAGGCGACACTCCTATCCGTGTCTTGGACGCCAAGCTGACAGCAAGCGGCACTTTCGGTGCGCAAGGCCCGCGCATCAACGGCGAGATGTCGGGGCGAGGCCTGAGCTATGGAACCGCGCGTATCGCGCGCCTTGCTGCAAAGGCGGACTGGGACGGTCAGCAAGGCAGTGTCACAGCTTCTGTGAACGGGCGCAGAGGCAGCCGTTTCGCGCTCAATGTAGACAGCAACTTCACGCCAGAGCGGATCGCGACCATTGTACGAGGCGATCTCGCGGGCCGATCTATAGCCATGCCCCGCCGCGCTGTTTTGACAGCTCAAGACCAAGGAGGATGGGCGTTGGCACCCGCCCGCATCGACATCGGAGAAGGGCAATTGCTGGCTGAGGGCGTGATGGGCGGGCCGCGCACATCTGTCTCCCTGAAGCTGCTTGATATGCCGCTTTCGCTTGCAGATCTGGCGGTGCAGGACCTGGGCTTTGGCGGCACTGTTTCCGGCATTATTGATTTCGCGGACCGGCCCGATGCGCTTGCAACCGGCAAAGCGCGCTTGCGTTTCGATGACCTGACACGCTCCGGGCTTGTCCTGTCGTCTCCGCCACTTGATTTTGCGATTGTCAGCGATCTCCAGGCTGATCGACTTTCGCTGCAAGGGTTGGTGCGTGATGATGACGTCCGGCTCGGCCAGATCGAAGCGCAAGTAACGCAGCTTGCCTCGCGCGGCTCGCTGTTTGAACGCTTGCAGTCCGGCAAGCTGGAAGGCGCTATGCGATACCAGGGTGATGCAGCCAAGCTGTGGCGGATGGCCGCGATCGATGCATTTGACATCACCGGTCCAGTTGTTCTGAGCGCAAGGGCCACCGGCACTCTTGCGGACCCGATAGTGCGTGGCAGTTTGAACAGCGATGATCTTCGGGTGCGCAGCGGCCTTTCCGGAACAGATGTCCGTGCGGTCAGTGTAGATGGCAGCTTCGCAGGCTCTACACTCAGGCTGACGCGCTTTGCAGGAGAAGCGAGCAACGGCGGAACGCTTAGCGGGAGCGGCACAATCGACCTTGCCAATCTCAGCGCATCGCAAGGCCCGGCACTCGATATCCGGGTTGCCGCAGAACGCGCTGAACTGGTCGATGCCAATGGACTGACTGCAACTGTCACCGGTCCATTGCGGATCATCTCCGATGGCACTGGCGGGACGATTGCAGGGCGTCTTGCCATTGACAGGGCGAGCTGGGCACTGGGCACTGCGGCTGACGATATCCGTATCCCGTCCATCAACACCCGCGAAATCAACCTGCGCGACAATGAGGAACGAACCAGCGTTGCTGCATCGGGTTGGCGGTATCTGATTGATGCAACGGCGCGCAACCGTGTCGCAGTCGATGGCTTGGGCCTCGACAGCGAATGGAGCGCTGACATTGCCTTGCGCGGAACGACTGACGACCCCCGGATAGGCGGGAACGCGCAAATCGTACGCGGGTCGTACACATTTGCAGGCACCCGGTTCGAAATCACGCGCGGAGAGATCGAGTTCGACGAGAATGTTGCGATAGATCCACGCTTGGATATCCTTGCTGAGGCTGTCCAGAACGGGCTGGACGTCAATGTGACGGTTAAAGGCAATGCGCTGGAGCCGCAGATCGCTTTTTCCTCCGATCCCGCTTTGCCGGAAGAGGAGATCCTCTCCCGCCTGTTGTTCGGCGATTCCATCACAACGCTTTCAGCAACCGATGCGCTGCAATTGGGAGCCGCGCTCGCCAGCTTGAATGGCGGGTCCGGTCTTGATCCTATCAACCAGCTACGCAGCGCGATCGGCCTTGATCGCTTACGGATCGTCAGCGCTGATCCGGCGTTAGAGCGCGGCACAGGCGTGGCGCTTGGCAAGAATATCGGCAGGCGCATCTACGTCGAGCTAGTGACAGATGGCCGCGCATACAGCGCTTCCACGGTTGAATTCCGCGTGACCGGCTGGCTGTCACTGCTCGGCAGCGTTTCCACTATCGGGCGCGACAGCGTGGTGGCAGAGGTGAGCAGGGATTATTGAG
>WTKI01000277.1 GCA_011524425.1 Altererythrobacter sp.
TCGGTCACGCAGAGGGGGCAAAGCGATGGGTACGACATTTAACCGGTAGTAGAGATCTTCGCGGAAGCTGCCCGCCGCAATCATCGGCTCAAGATCACGATTGGTCGCAGCAATAATCCGGACATTAACGGCAATTTCCTGCCTGCCCCCTACCCTGCGAATTCGGCCCGATTGCAACGCACGCAGCAACCTAGTCTGCGCTTCTGCTGGCATATCGCCGATCTCATCAAGGAACAGCGTACCGCCGTTAGCTTGCTCGAACTTGCCGATCGATTGGCTTACCGCGCCTGTAAAGGCGCCTTTTTCGTGCCCGAAAAGTTCGCTTTCAATCAGATCATGAGGGATCGCAGCAGTGTTAACTGCGATCAATGGTCCGGACTTGCGAGATCCAAGCTGGTGTATCGCTTCAGCGACCAATTCCTTACCGGTCCCGGATTCTCCGGTGACCAATACCGTCAGGTCATTGCGCAGCACGCGCGTAATCATACGATAGACGCCCTGCATTGCTTGGCTGCGCCCGACCAGCGGCATGCCGTCATCGTCACCAACCGGTTTTAGCTGCATGCCTTTTGTTTGTCCGACAGCTTGCCCCACTGCTCTGACGAGCTCGTCTAAGTCAAACGGCTTAGGAAAATACTCGAAGGCATGCTTTTCACTCGCCCGCACCGCTGTATCGAGCGTATTTTGTGCAGACAGGATGATAACCGGCATATCAGGATTGCGTGAGCGCACCGCCTCTAACGTTGCGATCCCGTCTCCATCCTCCAGAATGACATCTGTCAAAAGCGCGTCGAAGCTGTGTTCATCCAGCAGGTGGTGGCGTGTGGCAATGCTTTCGCAATGCACTACGCTCAGGCCTTCATCTTCCAAGGCCGCTGTAATGACCGTGGCGATGGAAGAGTCATCTTCGACAAGAAGTATGCGACCGCTCATTGGTCAGCCCCGTTGAGGTCCTGATGCGCCGCCATCGGCAAGTGAATGCGAAAATTCGTAAGGCCGCGGCGTTCATCCCTTTCGTGACCTATACGGCCATCCATATCGCGGACCAGCTTGCGTACAAGCGCAAGCCCGAGACCTTGGCCAGATTTTTTTGATGTGACGAAGGGTTCAAAGATATGCTCACGCAAATTTTCGGCAATACCGCTCCCATTGTCGGAAATAGTGATCTCGATTGGCAGCTTAACCCGCCTGCCCAGTCGTACAGCGCTAAAGACCAAACCGCTCACAAAACGTGTTCTGACGGTAACGCTTGGTGCATCTGACTGGCTTGCTGCATCGCAGGCGTTCGAGATAAGGTTGATGAGCACTTGTTCCAGAGATTCCTGGCTGGCTAAGACAGGGGGCAGCGAGGGGTCAAACTCCTCAGTAATTCTAACGCCACCTGACACGCCGGTGCGCACTGTTCCAACAGCTGCGCGGATCGCTTCGTGAGGATTGCATGCGCTCACCGGCTCCGGAGTGGTTTTGCCTAAGGCTTGCATGCGGTCGATCAGGCCAGCAATCCGATCGACTTCCGATGTGATCATCTTCGCAAGCTTTTTGTCTTCGAAAGGCAATTTGCGCGCGGCCAATTGCGCGCCCGCTCGGATAGCCGCGAGCGGATTTTTGATTTCATGCGCGAGAATTGCAGGAGCACCGATCATTTCTCCGCTAGTCTCACCTTCATTGTTTGCACTGTCGCGCCCTACATCTGACAAAGTTATCACACGCCAACCGGGCGACGCTGCAAGCGGCGAGAATGTAACATTGACGCGGATTTCTCTTCCGTCGACAATCAAACCGACATTGCGTGCGACTAATGCGGCATCCGGGTTCTTTAAATGGGCTATGACACGCTCATCGATCACATTCACCACTTCCGAGAAGGGTAAACCGGCTGCGCGTTTGGAACTGCGGCTCAGCAGATTTTCCGCCGCGTGGTTCATCTCTGCTACTCGTCCCTGTTCATCGACTAGGAGCAGAGCAAAGATCAACCCGCCCACTTGCGATGCATAGGTCGGCTTTTCAGTCACGAAAGTGCTCACGCGGCCCGGCGATGCAGAAACGGTTCGTAAAAGCGCTCGATCTCACCCAGAACCTGATCAGGATCATCAATGAAATTGGCCTTGTGGCGGAACTCGGCTGAGCCGTGCATGCCCTTCGTGTACCAGCCAAGGTGTTTTCGTGCGATCTTAGTCCCGACATTGCGGCCGTAATGCTCGAGCATGCCATGGTAATGCTCGACCAGTGTTTCATATTGTTCGTCAAAGCTTGGTGTTTCGCGCAAGTCGCCGGTGCGCCACCAATGCAT
>WTKI01000357.1 GCA_011524425.1 Altererythrobacter sp.
CTTGCGAAGATTTTTGGATTTCCAGCATTGCTTCAATTGTCGCCTGTGCGACCTTGCTGCCAGACCCGGCTTTCGAAGAAACCGCACCCATAGTGCTGTTAACTTCTTTCGCGGCCTCTGCCGCTTCAGCGATGTTATCAGATATTGTGTCAAGCGACGAAGCGGTCGATTGAAGCATCTTTGCGTTGCGCTCTGAGCGCTGTGCCAAGTCGGCAGTTGTTTCGGAGACATCTTGAGCAGACTGCGTGACAGTATTGGTCACACCGGCAACACGTGCCAGTGTTTGGGATGTGTTGTCGATGGTGTCTTCCATTGCCTGGGCGATGCGCGCAAACACACCCTGAAACTCTCCTTCCAAACGATAGGTCAAATCGCCTGATGCCAAATGCGTAAGAGCTTTTTCAAGTTCGTTCAAACTTGTCGCAACGGACTCGCTAATTCGATTCAGTCCTTCGGATATTTCGGCCAAGACGCCATCTGATGGGTCAACCGTAAGCCGATGCGAAAAATCGCCCTTTGCACATGCCGTCACAACGCGAGACAGGTCTTTGGTGTAAAGCTCCAATCGTTTCTGTTCGGTGCGCGCAGCGGCGGCATCGTGTTCAGCCTTTTCGCGTTCCTCAGTCCGTCTGCGATCTTCTTCTGCTTGCGCTGCTTTTTCAACCGAACGTCGCTCAGCCTCAATCTCGGCTTCGCGGGCTTTTGCATCAACCACACTTTCGCGGAAAAAATTTATCGACCAAACGATACGCCCAAGTTCTTTTGGGCTGTCATTTGGCAGTTCTGCATCTTGATCACCACGTGCAAGACGATCACCTGCATCGGAAATTTTTCGAACCTGCCTCAACATGTTTCGAATAATGTGGGCCGTTAGAAGCAGTGACATTGCAAGCGCAATGAATATGATGGCAAAAATTCCAGCTGCGTTTACAAGCGTTTGACTTCTGAGTTTCGAAACGACAGTTCCGATTTCTGTTAGCGCAAAGCGCTCTAACGCCAAAAAGGAGTTAATTCGAACCGTTGTTGCGGCAAAAAAGTCTTGTGCTTTAGTCCCCTTCAGATCTTCAGAGGAGAATGCCTCAAGCGCAATTTTGCGCATGTTGACAATCTCGGTCATCGAAGGATGTTCCTGGATCGCTGCGACTTCCTCGACCACTTTTGGCGACGCCAACGTCACTAGCAGGTCGAGAGCTTGTTGCTGTCGCGTCGCAAGTTCGCGCAGGAAAAGGACACGCGGTAATTCAAACTTTCCACTTGCGAAGCCGCCAGAGCCAATGGCGCGCTCTATTCCAGCATACTCTTTCGCAGTCATCAAACTTTCAAGCGCGATGACCTTTACTGCAACCTGCGCATCAGTACTAATTTTTCCGATACGAACAACTGTGTGCAACATCTCCGCATTGTGGCGCGTATAATGGCCCAGAGCTTCGGGCGTTGGAATGTCGAGGCCGTCGATCTTTTCACGATGTGCATTGCGTTGCTCAAGAACGGCCAGAACATTTGTTATCCCAATGCCAAGCGGTGACATTTTGTCAAAATCAAAGTCACCCAATGTCGTGCGCAGGTCCTCAGCCGCGGCATCGGTCAGGGCACGTTGCTCCGCCAGTTCCGACTTAAATGTTGACCCGTTGCTACTAAGAAAAATACTTGTCGCCCCGCGTTCTTTCTGCTGTTCGTGGATCAAAGCACCAAGCACTCTCACAATTGCCAATTTTGAATGAAGCTCATTCGACTGACGATAGGTGGTCCACTGCTCATGCAGATGCCCAGAGGCCAATAGCAATGCAACAAATGACGGCAACGCGACGACCGCAACCATCCCATTCGCCAGGCTTTTATATATCCAGCGCATGCGCTCTCCTACCTCTGATCACTCCCTTGATAGAGCAAAAGAATTAAACATCCTGTTACCGGCAACGCCGCAAAGGGATTGCACCTAGTCCTTGCGGTCTGATACAGTTCTCACAGCTAAATATGGGCGACGCCAAAAAACGAAAACAGGGCGAGCAAAGTTGACTGACACCCCGGAACCACCCGAAAATACAGAAAAATCTGCGCCACCACGTCCGCCGTATGACGGGCCGACGGTGACGATCGAGGAAGAGATGCGCAATTCGTATCTCGACTATGCCATGTCGGTGATCGTCAGCCGCGCCATTCCCGACCTGCGCGATGGTCTAAAGCCGGTGCATCGCCGCATTCTTTACGCGATGCACGAAACCGGGAATTCCCACGACAAGGCTTACCGAAAATCAGCCCGACCTGTGGGCGACACAATGGGGAAATAC
>WTKI01000383.1:0-4287 GCA_011524425.1 Altererythrobacter sp.
TATGGCCTGCGGCAGTTAGCATCGCGCCAACAGCGGCGCGATCCTGAGTGGGTATAAGCTGGACAGCGCCTGCAGGAACGCCGCCCTCTGACAGCCCGCGAGCAAATGCAGCTTCAATAGCTCGGTTGGAATGGGCTGCTTCGCTGCCGCCGCGCAGCAACGCTGCATTGCCGGATCTCACGCAGAGCGCTGCCGCATCAGCCGTCACATTGGGGCGGCTTTCGTAAATTATGCCAATCGTGCCGATCGGAATGCGCACACGGCGCATTTGCAAACCATTGGGCTGCGTGGCTTCGTCAATTACATCGCCAACCGGATCGGCGAGCTGCGCGACCGATTCAACTGCAAGGGCGATACCTTCCAGCCTGTCCGCATCCAATTGCAAGCGGTCCAGCATAGCGGCGCTTAAGCCGTTTGCCTGGCCCGCAGCCATATCCTTTGCATTGGCTGCAAGAATTGCGTCTCGATCCGCACGCAAAGCCGCCGCCGCTTTCATCAGCGCGGCCTCCTTTGCGGCACTTGGCATTGCGGCCAGAACACGCTGAGCGGCGCGCGCATTGCTCGCAAGCTCTGCGATCAAAGCATCGGGATTGGAATTTAACGGTGCTGGACTTGCCATAAGGCGACACCCCATAGCAGCGCCAAACCGCGCTGTCAGTCCTTCAAAACGGACTGCGGAAAATTGGTCCAAATTGGCGAGTTAGCGTAAATATTGCCAAGTGATTTCTTTACGATTCATCTCAGATTAACGACTCATCGCACTGCGTGGCCATCTCAGCCCGCTCATTAATACTTTATATCGACCTAATCTCTAGCCCCGTTATAGCTCGCCACAAGGTCAGCAAATGATCAGTAACAGAGGTCGGTTTTTTGTTCAGAAGCGCAAAATTTAACGGTTGGGTTGGCCGTGTGCGTTCCTGGTTCCCGGATCGCGAGTTTTTCATGCGCTCGCAGGGGCATGTTCGCTTCATCAAGGTTTCCTCGCGCGTCCAGATGGCTGCAGCAGGCCTTGTGTGTGCTTTGCTGATTGGCTGGGCGCTGTCGCTAGCGGCAATGGCTTGGACGAAATATCAAGCCGAAGCGAGCCGCCTTTCTTTACTGGAACGCGAAGCTAAGGTTGCCACTGCTGAAGAACGCCGCGCTGCTTATGGCGAAAACCTGCAAGCGGTTGCTGAAGACTTGCAGCGGCGACAGGATTTCCTGGAACAAATTTCCGATGCGCTTCCGGTCGACGTGCTTGAAAAAGGCACTGTTACCGACTCTTCTGGTGAAGCCGCTGAAATGATCGAAAAGGTCGGGGCCTCCTTCCCCGAAGCCGTAGGCCTTGCGACCATTGAAGCCCGGCAGCTGGCCTATGTGGAACGTTTGACTCTGTTTGCTGACCAGCGCTCGGCTCGCGCCGCCAAAGGGATCAAAAAGCTTGGGCTTGATCCAAAGGCGATTGTTCGCCGCGCAGAGCGTGATGCGATGGGCGGTCCGCTGGAACTGCTTTCAACCGCCGCTGATGGTTCGATTGATCCACGCTTTGAGCGCTTGGGACTGAGCCTTGCCCGTATGACTGCGTTGGAAAACGGGCTGGAAGGCTTGCCTCAAGTGATGCCGACAAGCCCGCGCCAAACCTCAGTTTCATCCGGCTTTGGGTCGCGCCGCGATCCTTTCACTCGCCGGGCCGCAATGCATCGAGGGCTCGATTTCAAGGGCCCGACCGGCTCTGACGTTTACGCAACATCCAAAGGCGTAGTGAGCTTCGTTGGTCGCAAGGCCGGTTACGGCAAGACCGTGGAAATTCGCCACGGAAATGGCGTAATTACGCGCTATGCTCATTTGTCACGCTACCATTCCAAGGTTGGCGATAATGTTTCCGCTGGCGACCTTATCGGCGCCATCGGCTCAACCGGCCGTTCGACCGGACCGCATCTTCACTTTGAAGTGCGTATCAATGACCGCGCGGTAAATCCGCGCTTCTTCCTGGAGACCGTGCCAGATGTTCTCGAAGAAGTCCGACGCCCACCAGAACTCGCGTCCCGCTGAACCGGAGATTCCCACTATGGCGACCCGTAATAACAACTCTTCTACGTTCTCCGTGCTTGGATCGGATGTCACGATCCGCGGCGATGTGGAGGCCTCCGCAGATCTGCATATCGATGGTGCTGTCGAAGGCGACATCAAATGCGCCAGCCTGGTGCAAGGTGAAACCAGCAAGGTAACCGGCGGGATCGAAGCGGAAACAGCCCGTCTTGCCGGACAGGTCACAGGCTCTATCAAAGCGCGCGAGCTTGTGATCCTCAAAACCGCGCGGATTGACGGCGATGTGGCTTATGACGCCTTGACTATCGAACAAGGCGCTCAGGTCGAAGGCCGGTTTGCGCACAGCACACCGCAGCGCCGCGCAGCAGATACGACACCGTCTAAGCCCGCCGCTGCTGAAGCGAGTGCGGAGGGAAACGGTTCGGGTGATGAGCCAAAGCTGAGCCTTGCCGGTTAAGTTTCCCCACTAAAAAGGGTTCATACATTAAAGGGCGCGCCAGCAATGGCGGCGCCCTTTTTGTTGGCGCGGCAACACGCTCGCTTAGCTTTCGCCAAACACTTCTGCGCGCAAGGCCTTGCGATCCAACTTGCCGATCAGCGTCTTGGGAAGCTCGTCACGGATCACCACACTTTCCACCCGCTCATGCTTGCCAACGCGCGTGTTGAGCCAATCCGCCAAAGCTCCACCAGTCAGATCATTGCCGCTTTGAAGCGTAATATAGGCGCGAGGCATTTCGCCCAGATAATCATGCGGCACACCAATCACGAGCGCTTCTTTTACAGCATCATTTTCCAGCAATACGTCTTCAACCTGGCTCGGGAAAACCTTGAAACCTCCCACCGCGATCATGTCCTTGATACGGTCGACGATCTGGAGGAAACCGTCCTCGTCCATGACTGCAACGTCACCGGTGCGCAGATAGGCTTTGTTGCCGAGCATCACGAAAGTATCGTCAAAAGCATCGGGCTTGTTCCAATAGCCGCGCATTATCTGTGGGCCGTGGACCGCCAGTTCTCCAGGCTCGCCATCTGCGGCGAGCTTAGAAGGGTCTTCTTTGTCGAGGAACACAATCGCCGTCCCTGCAACCGGCTGACCAATTGTGCCTTTCTTGCGCATGCCTGCATAGGGATTGGCCGATACGACGCCGCTGCTTTCCGTCAAACCATAGCCTTCGACAACGCGTACACCTGTGACGCTCTCAAATTTTTCGTGGACGGGGGCAGGCATCGGCGCCCCGCCGGAAATGCAAACTTTGAGAGAAGACAGATCAGTCTTCGCAATATCGGGATGGTCGAGCAGCGCTTGAAACATTGTCGGCACACCGGGGAAACCGGTGGCTTTGTATTTCGCGATCGCTTTCAGCACTTGCCCGGCGTCAAACCGTGGCAGCATGACGATTGCGGCCCCTGTTACCATCGCATGGTTCAATAACGAGGTGTTTGCAAAGACATGGAAGAACGGCAAAGCACCCAGGAACACTTCCCGGTCTGGCACTCCAAACGGATTAATGGCGGCGACTTGCTGGGCGTTCATGGACAATTGGTCATGCCCGAGCATCGCGCCTTTGGGCCTGCCGGTTGTGCCGCCAGTGTATTGGAGCAGCGCAAGGTCTTGTGAGCCGACTTCATCGAGGTCCAAAGTAGGATCGAAGGAAATCTCGCTCAGCTTCAGAATGCAGTCTGACCATGCGACCTTCGCGATTTTGCCCCGGCCAAGCGTGCGCAAAGCAAAACTTTTCATGCCAGGCAATTGATCGGCAAGGGATCCAACTATCAATCGTTCGAGGCCAGAGCTCTCCAGCACATTGCTGGCGGTTTGGTAGAGCTCCGGCACATCCAAAGTCACAAGCACCTTTGTGCCGGAATCCTCGACCTGCCATGCAAGCTCTTCCACTGTGTAAAGCGGTGAGAAATTCACCACTACAGCGCCGGCCAGCATCGCCCCATAATAGGCAATGGCGTAGAGAGGAACATTAGGAAGGAAAAGGCCGACCCGGTCGCCCTTTTCAATTCCAAGATATTTCAGCCGGCAGGCAAAATAGTCCGCCTCCTTAGCGATCCTGTCATAGCTGAAAGTCCGCCCCATAAAATGGAGGAAGGGTGCTTGCGGGTTTCGCGCAGCGGTTTGCGCTAACATATCGGGCAGCGCTTGCGGCTTGAACTGTGTGTCCCACGGTGTCGGGTGATGATAAGGCGTGCTACTGACAGTCATGTCAGTTAAATGGCCTAGCACACACTGATCTACAAGCGATTAAACGC
>WTKI01000383.1:4387-11647 GCA_011524425.1 Altererythrobacter sp.
GGATCGCGCCCGGTATATTTGCTGCCCGCCAGATCGTCAGCCATGGCTTGCACTTCGAGAATATGCAGTCCGCAAAAATCAGCGATCTGCTCGAAGCTCAAACCAGTGTTATCGACCAGCCACGTGGCTGTGGCATGTGGCATCAGCGGGGTTGCCTGGGCCATGAAAATCTCCGTTGAATATAAAAGGGCCGCCCCACACGGAGCGGCCATTGCGTTGGCGTAGATAGGCGAGACAGTTGGATTCGGCAAGCGCAACGCTAAAAACCGATGCGCTTTAGCCCAATACGCCGACCATTTCCGCCTGTTGGTGAGTGTCCAGCGGAGCCAACCCTTCGAGAAACTGGCGAGTAGCGCTCTCCCAGCTGAATTCTCTGGCTCTAGCGATGCAATGCTTCGCTTCGCAGAAGCGAGCTGCGTCGATTGCACGACACAGCTCTTCGGACAGAGCGCCTGCTTCATCAGTCACAATATCGCGCGGACCCGCGACTGGAAATGCGGCGACCGGCGTTCCGCAGGCAAGAGCTTCGATCATCACCAGCCCGAATGTATCTGTTCGGCTAGGGAAGACAAATACGTCCGCATGCGCATAGCAAGCGGCTAATGCTCTGCCGCTTCGTTTGCCGAGGAAAAGGGCATCGGGAAATTGCCTCTCCAACGCGGCGCGGGCCGGTCCGTCGCCGACAACCACTTTCGACCCCGGGTAATCGCAGCTCAGAAAAGCCTCCAGGTTTTTCTCAACAGCAACCCGGCCGACATAAAGCAATATGGGACCATCAAGACCTGCATATTCATCCGGCACCGGCGCATCCGGACTGAACTGCGCAAGGTCAACGCCTCTGCTCCAGTGGTGGAGCCGGGTTAGGCCTTGCGCGCGCAATTCATCGCGCACGCTCTGTGTTGCGACCATGATGTGCTGGGCCGGTGCATGAAACCACCGGATGTAAGGCCAGAACACCGCTGCCGGCAGCCGTGTGCGGCGGGCAAGATATTCGGGAAACTGCGTATGGTAAGCAGTGGTGAATGGCACGCCATGGTTCTTGCAATAGCGGCGGGCAGCGAGGCCAAGCGGCCCTTCCGTGGCGATGTGCACAGCATCTGGCGAAAACCCATCAAGCATCCGGGCGACCTGCCCCGGCCAAGAAAGAGCCAAGCGGATTTCTGGATAAGTCGGGCACGGGACCGAGGCAAAACTATCCGGCGCGATCACTTTGAGCTCGCAGCCCCATAGCCGGAGTTGCTCGCAAGTGCTGGTTAGAGTGCGCACCACGCCATTGGTTTGGGGGTGCCATGCATCGCTAACAATCGCGATTCGCATTGGCGCGACCGCTTGCGCGATTGCGCCCTCTGGAGCGAACATCGCAAGCTGGTTCATGCAGCAGCCCGCTTGGCTGGAGACGCTTTGGCCGATGGGAGGCCGGCGGCCTCGTGGCGCTTCGCCACTTCTTCAGGCCAATTGAGGATTTCCATGCGTCCGTCCGCATGCTCCACCAGTGCGTTGCAGCCTTCGACCCAGTCGCCATCGTTCCAGTATTCTGTCCGGTTCGCGCCTTCTTCAAACGCGCGGAATTCAGCAGTGTGGATGTGGCCGCACACCACACCATCAACGCCTCGCTCGGCTGCTGCACGGGCAACGACTTCCTCATATTTGGAGATGAACTCAACCGCGTTCTTGACCTTGTGCTTCGCCGCTTTGGAAGTCGACCAATACGGAAGGCCCAATGCCGATCGGACACGCGCCACCCAGCCATTGAGCTTCATCATCACATGGTAAAGCGCATCGCCCAGGAACGCGAGCCAGCGATGGGCCAGCATGATTGTGTCGAACTCATCGCCATGCAGCACCATCAACCGGCGGCCGTCTGCTGTGGTGTGAAAAGCGGCGCGCTGGATCTCCACGCCGCCGAAGTTCATGCCGGAAAAAGGCCGCATCATTTCATCATGGTTGCCTGGGATATAGATGATCCGTGTGCCACGTTTGGCACGCTTCAAAATGCGCCAGACAATATCGTTATGTTCAGGCGGCCAATAGAACTTCTTCTTCAAGCGCCAACCGTCGATGATGTCTCCGACCAGATACATGGTTTCACTATCGGTGTGGTCCAGAAAGTCGATCAGCAGTTCCGAATTGCACCCTTTAGTGCCGAGGTGGATGTCGCTGATCCAGATGGTTCGAAACTTGCGCCTCTCGGCCCCAGAAGGCTCGGGGATGCGAGGCTCAGGCAGCGGGAAAGGCGCTATGTTGGAGACGAATTGAGAGTAATCGGCTAGCTCTTGGGGCAGAGCGATATCGGGCGTTTCAGCCATCTTTGGTCATCCCTGTGCAATGACATATGACGCCATTGCCTTGGCACGGGATTGTTACAGCCGATTCTCAGATCGATGACGGTTGCGCGTCATTGCTACAATCAGAAGTCAGGGAAAAACCCTTAGAGCCCTTGCGCTTCTCAAACCATCGGCACGAATTTCGGCAATGCTTCGATCCGCTCGATCCAGGCCTGCACATTGGAATAATCGCGCAAAGCGAAGCCCCCTTCTTCTGCAACATGGGTGTAGGGAAACAATGCAATGTCAGCGAGTGTGACTACATTGCCAGCCATAAATTTCCGGCTGGAGAGCTCAGAATCCATTAGCGCTAAGGCATCCTGCCCGGCCATCCGTTTGGCCATTACCTGAGCGCGCTGTTGCTCGGACAGGTTCGCTTCGCCCACAAAGCGCAGCCAGAAACGCAAAGTCGCGACATTGGGCTCATGATTGTATTGCTCAAAGAACATCCAGCGCAGCATATCAGCTTGCGCGAACCGGTCTTGCGGGATGAGATAAGAGCCTGAGGCGAGATACCAGCAGGCTGCATTGCTTTCCGGAAGGAAGCGCGTGCCGCTCTCGCTATCGATCTGCAATACGGGAATGCGGCCATTCGCGTTGACCTTTGCAAGAAATTCCGGCGTCCGCGTCTCGCCTTGTATGATGTCATACTGCCGCGCATCCATCGTAATGCCGAGCAGCGCAGCGGTCAGCTTGATCTTGTAGCAATTGCCGCTGCGCGGGTCTTCGTGAAGCGTGTAGGTGTTGGTCAGGGGCCTACCTCCAAAATGATTTTGCCAATATGCTCGCCAGCTTCCATCCGGCGGTGCGCGCCGCCTGCATCAGCAAGCGCAAATGTCTGATCCATGACGGGCCTTAATTCACCTGACATAAACAGCGGCCAGGCGGTTTGTGCAATCTCGTCGGCCAGCGCAGCTTTGAACGCATCGGAACGCGGGCGCAGCGTTGATCCTGTCAGTGTCAAACGCCGCATCATGACAAATGCCATGTTGAGCTCTGCCACTGGTCCGCCAAGCACTGCGATTGTGACATGACGCCCGTCTTCTGCAAGACATTTCAAGTTACGCGAGACATAGTCGCCCGACACCATGTCGAGCACGACATTCACACCCTCGCCGCCGGTGTGCTGTTTAACGGTTTCGACAAAGTCCTGCTCGCGATAATTGATCGCCAGATCGGCTCCGACAGCACACGCCGCTTCGCATTTGGCGTCATCGCCGCAAGTCACAATGGCTTCGATCCCGAAGGCTTTGGCAAGCATGATCGCCATCGTGCCAATGCCGCTCGTGCCGCCATGGATCAGCAGTCGATCTCCTTCAGCAGCCAGTCCGCGCTCGAACACATTGTGCCACACAGTAAAGAGAGTTTCGGGAAGCGCAGCTGCCTCTTTCAACCCAAGTGTTTCCGGCACATGGAGGCAATGCTGCCAAGGCGCAGTGCAATATTGCGCATAGCCACCCCCCGGCGTGAGTGCAGCCACGATCTGGCCCAGCATCTCTGGCGGAACGTCTTCGCCAGTCGCGACGACCTGACCAGACACCTCCAGCCCGAGCAAAGGTGATGCACCAGGAGGGGCCGGATAAAGACCGGCGCGCTGCAAGCAGTCAGGCCGATTCACACCTGCATAGGCAACCCTTATCAGGACATCCTGCGGTTTTAGCTGCGGCAGAGCCGTTTCTGCCAACTCTAAGACTTCAGGTCCGCCCGGTGCGGCGAAATTTACAGCTTGCATCGTCGCGGGCAGCTTAACTGTGCCGATAGATCCGCTCAAATTTCCCCCCCTTGCGATGCAGCCGGTTGGTGCCACTTCGTCACATGTAGACTGGATTGGTGGGGACTAGCCTTCACGCGCATTGACAGCAAGCAGTCAAGCGAGCGATCATGCGGTCAAATGGACATTGATGATCTTCCCCGCCCGAAGGGTGACGCGGCGAGCAAGCTCGCAGCCGAAGATCTTGCGCCTTATTCTCAAGACGAGCTGACCGAGCGGGTGGCGATGCTCGAGGCAGAGATCGCACGCGTGAAGAGCCATTTTGATAAAGCTGCGGCCCATCGCAGCGCGGCAGACGCTTTATTCAAGAAACCTAGTTCATGATTTCGCTGCGCGACATATCCAGCGGGGCTGGCAATCTCATTAATGCGAACCATATAGATTTGCATACAGGGAACGGTAATCTCTGCGTTCCATACTCACCTTCAGGAAAGCGACTCGGGTCAGCCGCACTGAGATAGGACCAATAAAGAAAGCCATCATGCCAAGTTTTGCTCAAAATCTGGAACGCACTTTGCACAACGCGCTCGGCCATGCGTCAGAGCGGCGGCATGAATATGCAACGCTTGAGCATTTGCTGCTCGCGCTAATCGATGATGAAGACGCAGCTCAAGTGATGGCGGCTTGCGGGGTTGATCTGGCAGAGCTGGGCGAAGTCGCGAAGCAATATCTCGATCAGGAGTATCAGTCGCTCAAAACCGAGGAAGGCGCAGATCCTCAGCCCACTGCTGGTTTCCAGCGCGTGATCCAGCGTGCCATTCTGCATGTCCAGTCATCGGGCAAAGACACAGTAACAGGCGCAAATGTTCTGGTCGCACTTTTTTCCGAGCGCGACAGCTACGCGGTCTATTTCCTGCAGCAGCAGGATATGAGCCGCCTGGATGCGGTGAGCTATATCAGCCACGGCATCGGCAAGGGTGGCCGGCAGCTGGAAGCCAAATCAACAGATGGCAGCGAAGGACCGCAGCCTGATGGCGAGCAAACCAGCAAGGAAGGTGCGGCGAAAAAGGAAACCGCGCTCGACCAGTTCACTGTCAATCTCAATGCCAAGGCCGAGGCCGGCAAAGTCGATCCGCTGATCGGTCGCGGACCAGAGGTTGACCGCACGATCCAGATCCTGTGCCGCCGCTCCAAGAACAACCCGCTTTATGTGGGTGATCCAGGCGTTGGCAAAACCGCGATTGCAGAAGGTCTTGCGCGCAAGATTGTCGAAGGTGACGTTCCGGATGTGCTGGAAGATGCGGTGATCTATTCGCTCGATATGGGCGCGCTGCTGGCTGGCACACGCTATCGCGGCGACTTTGAAGAGCGTTTGAAGCAAGTTGTCGCCGAGCTTGAGCAGATGCCTGAAGCGATCCTTTTTATTGACGAAATCCACACCGTCATCGGCGCAGGCGCAACCAGTGGCGGCGCAATGGATGCGTCCAATCTTCTGAAACCCGCTTTATCTTCCGGCGCGATCCGCTGTGTGGGCTCGACCACTTACAAGGAGTTTCGCAATCATTTCGAGAAAGACCGCGCATTGCTTCGCCGGTTCCAGAAAATCGATGTGAATGAGCCGACTATTGATGAAACGATCAAGATCCTGAAGGGTCTGAAAACCGCTTTTGAAGACCACCACAAGGTCAAATATACCGCTGACGCGCTCAAGACCGCGGTGGAGCTATCTGCGCGCTATATCAATGACCGTAAGCTGCCCGATAAAGCCATCGACGTGATCGATGAAGTGGGCGCGATGCAAATGCTGGTCCCGCCCAGCCGTCGCAAGAAGAAAATCACTGCGCGCGAGATCGAAGCGGTCATTGCGACCATGGCGCGTATCCCGCCGAAATCTGTGTCCAAGGACGACAAGAAAGCGCTCGAAAATCTCTCGCGCGATCTCAAGCATGTCGTGTTCGGTCAGGACGAAGCGATCCATCGCCTGTCCACCGCCATGAAGCTCTCACGCGCTGGTCTGCGCGATCCGGTCAAGCCGATTGGCAGCTTCCTGTTCTCTGGCCCGACCGGTGTTGGTAAAACAGAAGTTGCGCGTCAGCTTGCCTCGATCATGGGCATCGAACTCAAGCGTTTCGACATGTCGGAATACATGGAACGCCACAGTGTGTCCCGCCTGATCGGCGCGCCTCCAGGCTATGTTGGCTATGATCAAGGCGGCCTCTTGACCGATGCGATCGACCAGAACCCGCATTGCGTGTTGCTGCTTGACGAGATCGAGAAGGCCCATCCGGACCTGTTCAATATTCTGCTGCAAGTGATGGATAATGGCCGTTTGACGGACCATCATGGCAAGACGGTCGACTTCCGCAATGTGGTCCTTATCATGACCACCAATGCCGGTGCTTCAGACATGGCGCGTCAGGGTATTGGCTTTGGCGATGTGTCGAAGGCGGATGCGGGCGAGGAAGCGGTGAAGAAAATGTTCACCCCTGAATTTCGCAACCGATTGGATGCGATCGTGCCATTTGCCTATCTCGGTAAATCAACTGTCGCGCGCGTGGTCGACAAGTTCATTCTTGAGCTGGAGTTGCAACTGGCCGATCAAAATGTTCATATCCAGTTCGATAGCGATTCACGCGATTGGCTGGCCGACAAAGGCTATGACAAGCTCTATGGTGCACGTCCGATGGGCCGCCTGCTGCAAGAGCGGATCAAGCAGCCTCTTGCCGAAGAACTGTTGTTCGGCAAGCTTGCCGATGGCGGTGAAGTGCAGGTTACAATCAAGGATGGTAAGCCAAGCTTTGAACTGACGCCCGCCCCGCCAAAGACGCCTCGCAAGCGCAAAGCGCCTGCTAAGAAGAAGCCTGCCGCAAAGAAAGCGGCACCAGCCAAGAAAACCGGTAACGATAAACCGGAAAGCTCAGGCAGCGACACTGGCGGCGACACAAAAGAAAGCTAATTCGCACTCGCCTTAGGCAAGGCAAGGCTGGCAATTCTCAGCGCAATATGATTGATCGGCTCCTTACCATTTGGAGACAGCCGATCATGCATTTTATGAAAGTCACGCTGGCAGCCAGCCTGATCGCCAGCACGCCATTTCTTGCCGCACCTGCGCTTGCGGACGATCACGCCGCCGCAGCTGACGAAACGAGTGCGCCTAAACATTTCACCGGCGATGATCTGTTTGGGCTTTCGGTTGCCGCTGATCCGCAGATCAGCCCGGACGGC
>WTKI01000410.1 GCA_011524425.1 Altererythrobacter sp.
GACATCTAGGAATTGGGGAAACCGGCCTGATTTAGAGACGTCCGGTTCTGGGTCGTTAGCGGACGCTCGGCTTTCCATCCTTGAGCCGCTAAGGACGGACAATCTGTTTCCGGCCCACTCCGAGCCGATGCTCAACAGCGATGATTGGGGTGAAAGCGGATGTCCAAGCACACTAAGCCGCCACCGTGTCCTCCCCGCTCATCCAAACCCGGCGATAGACGAACCAACCGGTCCACATGACCGCATAGAGTCCAAGTGCGGTATAGATTGCAGGCATTGGATTATCCAAGGTGCTGACCGAACCAGCATACGCCGCAATCGCCATATAGGGGAGCGTCCCAATGCTCCAAAAAAGAGCGAAGCGAGGCAGCGGCATGCGATTGATCCCAGCCATACACGCTGTCACCTCTGGAAGGATCGGAGCTGCCCGTGCTAGCAGGATCATGCCTGGACCATGGGCAGAAAACGCATCGCGCATCTCGCGGCGTTGCACCGGATCGCGTATCACTTTTGCAAGCGCGTGTTCTCCCCATTTGCAACAAATCGAATAACCTCCGAATGCGGCCAAGGCAGAACCGGTCATCGCCGCGAGCAAGCCCACTTCAAAGCCGAGGAAATAGCCCGCGAGGATGACGATGGTGAGCGTTGGAACTGCGACAAAGAGGTCAATGAAGAGCAGCCCAACCACCACCAAAACGACGGTCGCGACTGACAGTGTGCTGGCCATTTCAAGCCAGCTGCGCACGTTCTCTTCGGTCAAAATGCCGAGCACACGACCGAGGATGAAGGTGGATGCGAAAATCGCGGCGAGGGTCAGCATGACTTTGAGGAGCGTTTTCATCAGTCACCTTTCTGCATGATGCGGTTGGCAAGGGAGGGAGCGATCCGGTTGATCGAGCGCAGCAATTTGACTTTGCCGATGTCGAGGTCGGGCTTGCCGCTCTCGATTTGACGGATAATCTGATCGGCAACGCTGGCGGAGGTGATTTTGCCTGAGCCGCGCCCAGCCGTCATCGGCGTGTCTACCAATGGCAAGAAGGCCTGCTGCATGCGCACATTGGTATCCGCCAGTTGCGCGCGCAGACCGTGGGTGAGGTTGTCTAGCCCTGACTTGGTCGCACAATAGATAGCAGACTCGCGCTTGGGCACGATACCAAGACCTGAATTGACGTTGAGCACAAAGGCTTCTGGGCGCTGCAACATGCCGTCGAGAAGGCCTGAAATGAGTTCCGCAGGACTCGTGAAGTTGATCGCAATCTCTGTCGCGATTGAGCTGTGGTCGAAGTCCTCCGCCAGAAACTGCGGGAGGAACTGCACTGCACCGCAATTGATAAGGCCATCGACGCCGTCCGGGTAGCTGTCTCTGATTTCCTGGATCGCATCTGCAACGCTCACAGGATCTGCCAGATCCGTCGGTATGTGACGAAAGCCAGCACTGCCGTCAGCCTCTGCGTTCGGCGGCGCGCTGCGTGACAGGTTGATAAGGGTGTTGCGACCAATCAGGCGACGCAACAGATCGAGGCCAACGCCAGAGCTGCCCCCGGTCAAGACGATGATTTTGTTCTCAAGTTCCATGGGTGTAAGGTATGGCGGCGTCGCCCGGCGCTGTAATTAACCGAGGTTCATTTGTCGCAATTTCAACAGCTTGTGGTCGAGAATGGTCGGGAGATCGCGGTGCAGGCAGGCGACCACCTGTTCGGCCAAGGCGACAGCGATTCGAATGTCTATTTCGTCAAAGCGGGGCTGCTGAAGGCCTACTACATTCGTGCTGATGGCAAGGAGCACATCAAATCCTTCCTACCCGAAGGATCTATTATAGGCAGCATGGTTGCATTGGTAGATGGCGACCCATGCACCTTCAGCCTCGTGGCGGCTGAGCAAGGTTCGGTGATCGCCCTGCCCTTTGCCCGGCTAAAGGAAGCGGCTGGCCAAGATATTGACTTGGCCAATGTCCTGATCGATTTCCTGTCGGTTTATGGCAAACGCAAGGAACGGCGCGAATATGAGCTGCTCAGCCTGTCTCCCGAAGAACGTTATTCGATTCTGCTCGAGACCATGCCCGGGGTGGCCGAACGGGTGAGCCAGGCCGATCTCGCCGCCTACATCGGCGTTACGCCGCAAGCTTTAAGCCGGATCAAGCGCAGGCAGAGAAGCACTGTGCGTTCTTAGCGTTTACCGAACATCTGAGTTCGGCGTAGATTGACTATTACGAACTTCGTCCTATTATATACGAAGTTCGTAAGGAATTGAAATGCAGATCTCGGAAAATTGGACTCAAGCCTTGG
>WTKI01000150.1 GCA_011524425.1 Altererythrobacter sp.
GAGTATCGCTGGCGGATTGCGAGGCGATTGCAGCCACAGCAGGACCGGGTCTGATCGGCGGCGTTATGGTCGGACTGGTGAGCGCGAAGGCGCTGGCTATGGCTGCGGACAAGCCTCTGATGGCGATCAACCATCTGGAAGGGCACGCGCTAAGCCCACGCCTGGCTGATCCAGAAATGACATTCCCTTACCTCCTCTTGCTGGTTTCAGGCGGGCATTGCCAAATCCTGCGCGTTGAAGGCGTTGGTCAATATCGGCGTCTTGCGACGACCATTGACGACGCTCTAGGCGAAGCGTTTGATAAGTCTGCGAAGATTTTAGGGCTGGGATATCCCGGTGGTCCTGCGGTTGAAAAGCTGGCCCTTGATGGCAAGCCGGATGCAGTCCCATTGCCCCGCCCGCTAAAGGGATCACAGGAACCGCACTTCTCCTTTGCCGGTCTTAAAAGCGCTGTGCTGCGCGCCAAGCAAAGCGGAGAGCATCAGGATGAAGATATTGCTGCGAGCTTTCAGCAAGCAGCGATTGAGTGTCTGGTAGATCGGCTGGAAAAAGCGCTCAGCACCAGCTCGGCTGCTGATACGCTGGTGGTTGCCGGCGGTGTTGCAGCCAATCAAGCAATCCGCGGTGCATTGGAGGCATTTGCTTCCAGCCATGAAATGCGGTTCTCAGCCCCCCCGCTCAAACTGTGCACAGACAATGCCGCTATGATCGCATGGGCCGGGTGCGAGCGACTGGCGCTTAGCCAGAATGATCCGCTGGACTTTGTTGCAAGGCCGCGCTGGCCACTCGATCCCGATGCGGAGCCTGCGCGCGGTGCCGGAGTGAAAGCATGACTATAGGGGTTCTAGGAGCAGGTGCCTGGGGCACGGCGCTCGCGCAAATGCTCGCAAGCGATGGCACAGACGTGTTGTTGTGGGCATTGGAAAGCGAGCTTGTTGAAGAAATCAATGCTCGCCAGACAAACTCGCTCTATTTGCCCTCGGCTACGCTTGCGCCATCCATTCGCGCGACCGGCGATTTAGGCAAGTTCGCTGAGGTTGAAACTGTATTGGCTGTCACGCCTGCGCAGCACCTCAGCAGCATTGTCAGCCAGCTGAGCGAGCCGCCGCGCGATCTTGTTCTATGCAGCAAAGGCATCGAAGCGGGCACGGGACGGTTGATGAATGATGTTGCACGCGAAGCTGTGCCGGGATCTGATATTGCGGTCTTTTCCGGTCCTACTTTCGCGCATGAAGTGGCTGCAGGCTTGCCAACCGCAGTCACGCTGGCTTGCGGTGGCGGGCGTGCCCAATGGGACAGGCTTTCCGGCCAACTCGCCCGGCCGACCTTTCGCCCCTATTATTCCGATGATGTGACAGGCGCAGAGATTGGCGGTGCGATCAAGAATGTGCTCGCTATCGCATGCGGCGTCGTGGAAGGCTTGTGATTAGGGCAAAACGCACGTGCCGCTCTTATCGCACGTGGGTATGCAGAGATGCTGCGTTTCGGAGAACGTATGGGCGCTGAGACCGAGACGCTCGCCGGCCTTTGCGGGCTTGGCGATCTCGTACTTACATGCTCCTCTACTTCGAGCCGTAATTTCTCGCTCGGCAAAGCGCTTGGCGAAGGACAATCGGCACAAGCGCTGATGACAGACCGCCTGACTGTTGCGGAAGGCGCGCATACAGCGCCTGTTCTCAATCAGCTGGCTGAAAAGCTGGATGTCACGATGCCGATCGTTGAAGGTGTCAACATGATCCTAGATGGCGCGAGCGCGAGCGATGTCGTCACAAAACTGCTCTCGCGCCCGTTACGGGCCGAGCGCGGGGATGCTGAGTGAACACTCCTTCTGCCAGCCCTGCGCCGCCTGAACAGTCACGTGATGACGATATGGCCGCGCTTGCCAAAGGTGGCCGCACCAATGTGATGGGCTTCTTGCTGCGTTTGCTGGCGCGCATCCCGTTCCTGTTCATCGCAGCACGCCTTTACGGCGTGGAAGAAATGGGCAGGTTTGCCTCGGCGTTGGTTGTTATAGAGCTGCTTGCGCTGATGTGTTCTCTGGGTGAAAAACGGGGGCTAGCGCAGCGTCTCACAGAGGGCGAAGGCAGCCAGACGAACCTAGTCTATGACGGGTTGCTGCTGGCGCTGATTTTCTCTGGGATTGCCGGATTGCCCTTGTGGTTTTTCCCTGCTCCCATGTTTCCCAACGGTTTGAACGGGCCCAATGATATCTGGCTGATCATTGCAATTCCCGGTTATGCAATGACGGAAATCCTGCTCGCCGCACAAGCCTATCGCTATGACAT
>WTKI01000029.1 GCA_011524425.1 Altererythrobacter sp.
GTCTCGCCCCGCATGATTGCTGCCCCAATCGGCACTTCACCTGCTTCCTCTGCTGCACGCGCGGCGTCCAGCGCAGATTGCATACCTGGAGGGATCGGCCATTTGCTCATCTGCCTTGCGCTAGAACGCATGCATGACAAGCGCAACTTTTCTTGACGATTCGCATATCCCAAGCTAAGCGCGCGCCTTTCCGGGATAACCCGAGCAATTTTCGGCCCACAGCATTGTCTGAGCGGCCCCATTGAGAACGAGTGAGACAAGTATCATGTCGCGTATTTGCGAACTGACCGGCAAGGGCCGCCAAGTAGGCAACAATGTCAGCCACGCCAACAACAAGACCAAGCGCGTCTTCCTGCCGAACCTGCAGAATGTGACGCTGCTGAGCGAGAAGCTCGACCGCAGCTTCAAATTCCGTGTTTCGACGCACGGCCTGCGTTCGGTCGAGCACAATGGCGGGCTCGACAATTGGTTGTTGAAGACCAAGGATGACAAGCTTTCCGCAAACGCGCTGAAAGTGAAACGCGAGCTGAAGAAAGCTATCGCAGCCGCTTAAGCCAATGCGCTGATCGCTTGCGGCTCAAAGCGCATTGCATCAAAGAGCGCTCGGGAAACCGGGCGCTTTTTTGCGTTTGGTCTTAAGTTCTGGCGTCCAGATCAGACGCAGCATCATTCGCGAAGCGCTTTACTGCGCGTCTGGCAGAAACAGCAGCGGATCGAGGCGCGCATCATTCCATTTAATGCCCCAATGCAAATGCGGCCCTGTAGAGCGTCCCGTCGAGCCAACCCGGCCAATCATCTGACCTTGCGTGACGGCATCGCCTTCTTTCACATTGAGGCTCTGTGCATGAAGAAACGCAGAATTCAGCCCGCCGCCATGATCGATGATGAGAAGATTGCCTTCCAGACTAAAGCCGGTTGCGGCTAGCACCACGACGCCATCGGCAGGGGCAACAAAGGGGGTGCCAGCGCCGGGTGCTATGTCCAGGCCGGAATGATAGCTCCCTGGCTCTCCGCGATAGATACGCTGCGATCCAAAACGACCTGAAATGCGGCCTTTGACAGGCCAGATGAAATCCTGACGCCATCCCGTCGCATTGGTTTCTTTTGCGCGCGCGGCTTTAATCGCAAGCCATTCCGGCTCGCGCTTCTTCCACCAGGCTTCGCTGCTGCGGCCGGTGCCGCGCGCTACATTGACGTGCTCGATCTTCCACGCGCGTGGCGCAATCACTAACCGCTCTTCATGGCTGCGGCCGTCTTCAAGCTGAGCGACAAGAAGAGCGGTATCGCCCGAATCGCGATCGAACGCACCTAAGAATGAACCATCGTCCGCAATTTCCAAAGCAACGCCATCGAGACTGGCAGTGACTGTTCCTTCAGGCACTTCGCCTTTGATCCAGCCACCTTGCGTCAGCTCGCCATCATAAGTGAAAGATGGGGCGGCGACCGGCTCTGCCGCAGGTTTGGGCTGAGGCGCAGCTTGAGGCGTTGCATCCCCTTGCCTTTCGGCTTCGGCAAGTTCATTTGCTGAAGGTGCAGGCATCGCATCGCTTGGCGCGGCGCATGCTGTCAATGCGACAGACGCTCCTGCTATCAATCCATGGCGTCGTCGCAACGCAATCATGCCTTGCCAGTAAGGCGCTGCGTTGCCGCTTCGCAGGAGACATAGGCCTCTTGATGCTCAGCGCTCCAATAGCGAAGCTCCTCCAACGGGATGGCTTCACCTGTCACTGCGCAAAACACATGCTGGCCGGGCTGCAAAACGCGAAACCCGTTCGGCCCGTATAGGAGCCTTGCTCCGTTATCACTTGAAGACATCAACATCCCGCTCCCATAGCAAGCTCGACCTTGTGGGACAATTAACCGAACAAATCCTCCTGCGCGTCGGAGGTTCCGGATTTTGGTTTAGATTTAGCGCTCGGCCGCTTGGCAGGAGCAGGACCAGCGCCCGCGGCAACCTCCAAGCTGCCATCCTGGAATTGCAAACTTAGCACTGGTTCTTTGGCTGCAGACGCTTTGCGAGTTAGCGCTTGCCCTTTGGCATCGCGCACTATCGCATAGCCGCGCTTTAAAGGCTCTTCTGGATGAAACTGGCTCGCCAGCCGCCATAGTGCATCGAGCTGTGTTTTCCTTTGCACGAAAGGCCGCTCGACCAATGCAGGGACGAGCCGCGCGCGCGCCAGTCGGTTCGCGCTGTCCTGTACACTGCGTTTAAGCAGCGAAGGCGAGAGGCGGGCTGCAGCGCCTGCGAGCCTTTCGCGACCTTGCGATGCGCGATCCCGC
>WTKI01000359.1 GCA_011524425.1 Altererythrobacter sp.
GTTTAGGTAAGGACCGCGTGACCGGGCATATTGATGACTTTGGCATTTGGATCGATGATCTCGCTCACTTCTGGAAGGATTGGAAGGCGAACACAAACGGCCCGCATGTCCTTGCTGCGCATTCAATGGGCGGACATTTGTGCTTGCGCGGCGTTATCGAGCAGGCGGTCGATCCGGATGCCTTGGTGTTGATTGCGCCGATGCTGGGTTTTGTAGGCCGTCTTCCGGTTGCCATCGGGCACAGTGCGGCCAAGCTTATGAACAGCTTGGGCGATTCGACGCGGCCTGCTTGGAAATGGAGCGAAAAGCCGGGACAGGTCCCGGCCAGCCGCCAGCGGCTTCTTACACATGATGATGCGCGCTATGCTGATGAATTGTGGTGGCGCGAAGAGCGGCCGGAACTGGTCATGGGGCCAGGCAGCTGGGGCTGGGTAGAACGTGCCTACGCTTCGATGCGCGCCATGTTCGCAATTGACAGCCTTGAAAATGTCCAGACCCCGGTGCTGATTGTTGGCACAAGCGCAGACATGCTGGTTGGCATTCACGCTATAGAAGAAGCGACACGGCGCTTGCCTAGGGCAGAACTTGTGCGCTTCGGTGAAGAGGCAAGGCACGAAATCTTGCGTGAAGTGGATCCTGTAAGAGACCGCGCGATGTCCAGCATTGCAGCTTTCCTTGATCGAGCAGCTCCACACTCTTAAGCGGCGCGCGTGACTAACAGTTTTGACATTGCGATTATTGGCGCTGGAATGGCTGGTGCGAGCTTGGCCGCAGAGCTCGCTAGCCATAGCGACAAGCGCATTGTCTTGCTCGAAGCGGAAAGCCGCCCGGGCTATCATGCAACGGGGCGGTCAGCTGCTTTTTGGGAAGAGTGCTATGGCGGGCCTGATATCGTGCCGCTCACTCTCGCGTCGGGATCCTATCTTCAAGACGGCGGATTTCTGACCACGCGCGGAGCATTGTATCTCGCACGCGAAGAAGACGAGCCAAAGATCGAAGCGCATTTTGAAAAGTTTGGCGATACTGGCGCGCAGTTCGAGCGTATCGGAAGCGAGGCTTTGTTGGACAAGGTCCCGGGACTGAAGGCACATTGGGACAGAGCGATCTGGCAAGCGCGCTGTGCAGATATAGATGTCGCCGGCCTGCATCAGCATTATTTAAAGCTGGCTCAGCAAAATGGTGTGCAGCTTGAATGCAACGCGCGCGTGGAAGCGATTTATCATGAGTCAGTGTGGACCCTGAAATTGGCAGATGGCCGCGAGTGGCGAGCCGACAGGATCATTAACGCGGCCGGCGCATGGGCAGATGCCATAGCGCAAATGGCAGGCGGTACTGCCTTAGGCATCCAACCGCTAAGGCGAACGGTTCTGCAGTTGCGGGTCGATCCTTCCCCGCCACACAGCTTGCCGCTTTGTCTCGACATATCAGGCGAGTTCTATTTCAAACCGGAGAATGGCAGGCTGTGGCTCAGCCCGCATGACGAGACGCCAAGCGATCCCACCGATGCCGCGCCAGAGGAGCTGGATATTGCGACGGCGATTGACCGGTTGCATCAGGTCAGTGATTGGACCGTGGAAACGGTTGAGCGAAAATGGGCCGGACTGAGGAGCTTCGCTCCCGATCGCAAACCGGTTTACGGCCATGATCCAGAGCTCGCAGATTTCTTCTGGTTTGCTGGACAAGGTGGCTATGGGATCCAGACAGCACCAGCAGCTGCTCGACTTGCCGCCCAGCTGTTTCTTGGTTTGCCAAACGATGGAATGACAGAGCAAATCGACAGCGAGATATACTCGCCGGAAAGATTCTTCTAGATTTTCGCGAGCTTGCTCTGGATTATTTAGAGAATAGCCTTAGGGTGTTATCCCGAGTTTAATATCTGTTGGAGGAATGCAATGGCTCACCGCTTCGAAATCCGGAAGAACAAGAAAGGCGAATTCGTCTCTTACTTCATCTACAACTCAGAAACGATCTTCTGGACTGAAGGCTACAAGAGCAAGGCTAGCGCGAAGAACGCGATTGAATCCATTCTGAAGAATGGCCCTAAGGCCGAGGTCGTCGACAACTACTAAGCTGTCCGATCCAAAATCAAGCAAACGGCTTGCAAGGCTTTGTAGCTTTGCAGGCCGTTTTTCATTCCAGTTAGGCAAAGACTGACAGTTCAGCTTTCGTCCGGCTCGATGGGTTCGCGTGCGATGGCTTCGGCCGCATCGCTGGCAAGTTTATCGACCCGTTCATTTTCAGCATGGCCATCATGGCCTTTCACCCAATGCCAGTTCACT
>WTKI01000311.1 GCA_011524425.1 Altererythrobacter sp.
AGTTCGATATCTGGGCCCAAGGATATTTCAGCAATGCCACTTTGGGTGGTCAGAATGGACGCTTCTCGATCCTTTATGCTGGCGCCGATTTGCGAGTCCGTGATGGCCTGCTGCTGGGCGCGCTCGTTCAGATCGACCAGTTCAGCGACAAGGGCAGCCTCGATCAAGGAGAAGCAGAAGGTGATGGATGGATGGCCGGGCCTTACCTCACCGCACGGATCGCGCCGCAGCTCTATGCAGACCTTCGCGCAGCTTGGGGCACGTCGCAAAATACGGTTTCACCACTTGGGACTTTCTCTGATGAGTTTGACAGTAATCGCAGTTTCTATAGCGCTTCACTGATCGGCCAGTTTGATCTTGGCACGTCTACAACATTGCGACCGGAGTTCACTCTTCGTAGAATCTCTGAAAAGACCGAGAGCTATGTTGACACTCTTGGGGTTACGGTCCCCTCCGTCAACGTCAGTCAGGGCGATCTCTCCTTCAAGCCGCGATTAAGCCATCGGGTTGTCTGGAAGGATGGTTGGACATTCAGGCCCTTTGTCGAGGCCGAGGGCATCCTAACATTTGGGACCGATAATCCGGTATTCCTCGCCAACTCGTCAAACCCGGTGATCGCGGATCTTGATGGACTACGGATGCGCGTCGAAGGCGGTGCAGACCTGATCTTCCACGGTGGCTTCCGTTCTAGCCTCTCCCTTTTTCACGATGGCATCGGGGCCAGCGACTTTAGCGCCACCGGCGTGCAGGTTGGCATTTCTCTCACATTCTAATCCTCAGGCAAGCTGGACGAAGCCCTTCGGTCGCAAGAAGGACGCACAGGAGACTAGAGATGAAAAAGCTTGTGTATGGTTTTGGTGCCGGGGTGTTGCTGTTGGCAACAGTATCGCCAGCCGCCGCATTTCCGTCTCGGGGCATGCCAGACAAGGAACGGCTGGCTGAGCCCTTGCCGACTGAACATCCCAAACGGACTTGGGAGTTTATGAAGACATTCACCATCCCGTATGTCGATATTGACTACAACAACTGCAGCGCCGCCAACGAGCAATTTCGTGACTATGTGAGGGTCTACAGAGCTCGTGCCCAAGACCTTCTGTCCGGGAAAGTTGATGATAGAAAGCTAAGGGCAGACAGACCGCTTTTCGTTAGGGGAGTGAAGCGTACATCGCGCAAAATTCGCAATCTGAGGGCCGATATTGATCAGTTAGGCACAAGGACTGTCTATGTATCGGAGGCAAACAAGGAGCGCGAATTCTGCCTTGGGATGACTGCGCTCTATAACCTTTTTGCCATTAAAGAGGGCCTTCTGGTTATCAGGCGCCTCTATCCTGACATGACAGAAATCGAGCCGGTCATGGAAGAATTGGAGGCAGTACTGGCTGAGGTTGGAAGCGAGGAAGACATTCGCTCCGCCATGGACCGAAACTTCGCTGAAACCCTCGAAAAGGTTCGAATGAAGCCTGCCAAGGGCTCCAGCCCGGCGCGAAAGAAGATGTATCGCGACTACCTAGCCAGGGTTCATCCTGATCGTCAGTTTATTAAGGTCCACCTGATGGGCGACGGATGGAACGTCTATAGCCATTGGCTAACCGGTAGACCTGTCTATCGCACAACTGGCGCATGGATCGCCAACCGCAAGGCCAACGGCAAGTGTTACATTATGACCGCGACATTCAGACAAGCTGCTAGCGGCGGCAGCTATTCCGGTGGGGAATTCCGCCGAACCAGTGAAATCGAAATCCTTTGTAAAAACATCTGATTGGTCCAAGCGAAGCCGCAAAACTACGTTTCCTATGGAAATGTCAAATGATCAACAAAGCCCCCCCGTTCTTGGCATTGCCTTTCATTCAGGCCGCTTGTGGCCGGGCCGATACCGGTATTGACGCTGAAAACTCCTAGGCAACAGCGGCTAAAATTGCCGGTTAAGCCGGTCAATATTCAATCACTATGCCACGAATGAGTACCAAGGGGGTGCGCCAGAGGCTGCTATGCTGGAACAGTGGCTGGGGCAGCCTTAAGTTCTTGCCACTCAAACGGTCTATTGAAACGCTTCCGCTCGTAACCCAGCTTCTGACCCGAGTAACGTTGGTGCTGGATGCGATCCCTTGTTATGCTACGGTACTAGTGAGGACTGACTAGGAGCATCCGATGGAACTCGTTATCGATGGGCTACTCTGGTTCACAACTGTGTCAGTCGGGGTCATGGCTGGGGTATATTTTACTTTCTCCGCATTTGTGATGAAGTCACTTGATGAAATTGATGCGCCTGCGGGAATGCTGGCGATGCAATCAATCAACCGTGTCATCGTGCGATCGAGCTTCCTGCCAATCTTTTTTGCAAGCTCGCTTGCTTCAGTTGCGCTAATAGCGCTGATGCTCTTTGAGCCTTCGACTATCGGCTCTCGATGGACCCTTTGGGGATCTGTCCTTTATTTTCTGGGCATGTTTGCAGTCACTCTTGTCGCCAATGTGCCGCTCAACAACCAGCTAGAAGCAGCCAATGCAAAGGGCCCTGATGGTGATGAAATTTGGTCTTTGTATCTGACGAAGTGGACCCGCTGGAACCACATCCGAACAATCGCATGCACGGGTTCTTTGGTCTTTCTCATCCTCGCACTGAGTGCGCGGAGCTAACGACTTTCGCGATTTATGTTGGTGGGTTCTAGAAGTCGAAAGGCATCCTATACTCTGGTTGAACGGGCCATTCACGTAGGGCAAACTTGCCCAATACTATGATTTCCGTACAATTCTGACGAGGCGCATCTGGGAGGTGCCTTATGGAAAGTACAAAATCATGGACCGGTTTGCTTCTGATATGCTTCGGGCTTGTGGTCTATTTGGTGATGCCATCGTCGGATAGCCGTTTGCATGCACAGGCCCGCGATTATGTAAGCATTCAGAGCCTGTATTACAGGGGCTTCTACTGCAAATCGGTCCAAGGAGATTCGCGCTTTGATCCCGCGAATGAAATGGTTCTGTACCTTACTGTTATGGGCACGGAAGTTGATATTGACGACGATGAGGATGGCCCGCTTTACAAGGAAGATTTTGATTTTCCAATTGGCTCGCGCCCTTTCAGCATGCGGCCGGGGAGTTACGTCCGCGGCGATATGAGAATTTGGCATGGCGCCGCACAGAATCTCTTTGTGTTTGGGGCTGTAGTAGAGCTCGATGGCGACCTTTTTGCGCCTAACAAGATGTCATTTCCAGCGTACCGGCGCTATGTTGACGATCTTGCGATACCGATCTCAAACAGGCGGATCCAGCCCAATATCGCCAATCATCGTGCTCAATTCTCGAGAAGCCTTAAAGACCATTTTGCTTCTAGCGAGCACGACTTTGCTGGAGCGGATGTCTACTTTATTGATGGTGCCGAGCAGCCTCCAGAAATTGACTGGGGCGCTACTGATGAGATCGTAGACCAAATGGCCTCCAGACAATTCACGGGCCAGGTCCGCCATCATTTCCGCATGCGTTTCAGTCATGGAGGCGCGGAGTGTTATGCATTTTTCAAATTTGGAACTGCGCGAAAATACGGGAGCTGGCCGGATCAACCACCAATAAAGTCGGTGAAGCCTTCTGATCCGCTCTCTATTTCAAGCGATCATGTATGCATCGCAGAAGGAAATCGCTGGCATCTTACAGGACACGAAGTTCGTCGATATCGCACAAACGGCTCTTATGCGCGCGACGGTTCGAATTACACACCACGTGATCCAGATTGTCTGTTCGAATTCGATATTCGGAGTAATCTGTCGGCTGGAGGAAGCTATTGCGTGGCTGATCGAGGTAAATTGCGCAGCAATGACTCGCATGGGAAGGTAATTGGGACTTGTTATCAGTGCACAGGGGAGGAATGCGTTGATGCTTCTGCTCCGGCTCTCACTTCCAAGAAGCCTGACCGTGGTCCGGGAACACAAGTCAGTGCTGTGTCGGACGAACCCTATCGCTCGAATAGTGATATGCTCTGTCTGGTAAATCGTGAGTACGTGCACGTTCGCCGGAATGATGGTGAGATTGTCAGGTACCTCACTTCACTGGGTGCGTCAGAAGGGATTGGAAAAGCGTACAGATCACGCAACTCGCGCTGCCAGTTTTTCGCAAAGATTGGAGGTCTAGATAAGACACTGTGCGTCAGGTCGGAGGACGGGGTTCTGCTGGATGCTGCCGAAGAAGACAGCAGGTCTTATGGAAAATGCCTTCCGTGCAAGGGCAATGTGTGTGAAGTCTTGAACGGCTCTTCTTAGAGAATTTCCCGAGAAAGCTCGTCTTTTGGCGGATTCCGCTTTTGGGTTATCGCTGCCCTTAGGTCTCCAGCTAAAGTAAGGGCCAGCGTACCTCAAAACCGGCAATGCCAGAATTCAATTTTCTTGCAGATGGCTATTGGCTAGCGCGGATAACAACGTCCTGAGCGAGCATTTGCGTCGGCTCAAGATATTTTGCAATTGCCTCATCCATCTTGTGAGCTTCAGCGAAAAACACAACGGTCAAACATGCGCGCAATTGACCTCCGGCAATAACTGGAACTGCGAACGCTGAGGTCTTTCCCGGGTTCTTATTGTGTTGCGCTCTGACATATTCGGCGTAACCAGCTTCCCTGACTGATGTTCGATATTCTTTACTGGCTACCAGATCCAAATCGAGTTCATTAACCTTGGGATCTGACGAACGTAGCCCAGCAATGATCGTCTCACGCTCTTCGTCTGAGCAAAAAGCCAAATAAACTCGGCCCGAAGAACACTTCAGCAGCGGCATTGTGTCGCCTGGATAATAGTTTTCAAATGTCTGAGTGGTGAGTTGATTGGTCGAGTGCTTGACCATCATTCTATTTCCGACCCTAACTGTCAGTGCGACGGGCCAGAGATGCTTTTGTGTGTAAGCATTCATCGGTTCTAATGCTGCGCTCAAGATTAAGTCGTCTTCCTGAAAGCCTGAAGACAGCATCTTGACCTGTTCGGTTGCCTTATAACGCTTTCGGAAAGGCTCTTGCTCGATCATCCCTTCATCGATCAGCGTATGCACGATCCTAAATGTGGTCGGATAAGGAAGCGATGTTATGCGTGAAATTTCCGTGAGCGTAGGAGAATGCAGGCGATTGATTGTCTTCAAAATATCTAATGCTCGGCTCACTGATCGGATTGGCTCGTTCTTTTGCATCGCTACTCCCACCCAAATTTGTTCGGCTGCCGAATAATAGAATTTCGGGACGCTTCTCTGGTTCCGTGCGCTGATCAACTTTTTCATCAGACGGGTTGCAGCGACGCCTACATCTCCGTTCATGACTTTCTTCAAGAAGTGTTTTCCTAACAGGCGAGCAAAGCCGCCATCTTTTCGAGACATTTGTCCGACAGTCGGTGACAAACCGCCCAAAAAATTCGTCCCACGGATAAATTTGTGGCTTGCGTTGCGAGAAACGGGGCGGCGCGGAAATCGCACTTCGAAGGGATCGTGCAACCTATAAAAACAGGAGTTCGAGACGTGAAGACCAGCCTTTTAGCCGCTAGCGCGATCGCAACGTTAGTTGTGGTCATGGTGCCTGCAAATGCTCAAGCCCAAACTTCCGCAAACGATTCGGGATCAGCGGCAGAAGAGGTTCAAGGTGACGCGATCATTGTAACCGCACGCCGTCGCGAAGAGTCTGTCCAAGACGTACCGATTGTTATCGAGGCCCTCACTTCCGACCAGATTGAGTCGCGCGGCATTTCAAGCGTAGAGGACATCGCAAAGTTTACACCTGGCCTAGTTTTTGACCAAGGCATCAGCCTTCAAGACACGCGCCCTGTAATTCGGGGCTTGCCGGCCACACGTGGTCGCCCACCTGTTGGCATCCTGCTCGACGGCATCGACATTTCGACTGAGGCTCTCGGTAATGCTGGTGGCGGTTCGCTTGTAAACTCTAGGCTGCTCGATCTTGAACGAATTGAAGTCGTCAAAGGACCCCAGTCTGCACTATATGGACGTGCGGCTTTTGCCGGGGCAATCAATTACATTACCAAGCGGCCGGGTTCCGACTTCGAAGGGCAAGTCCGTGGTTCCTTCGGCAGTTTCAACACGTGGGACTTAGGTGCATCGCTGAGTTCTCCGATCGGAGACAACCTCGGAGTCCGATTGAATGTTGCTCATGCGCAATCTGACGGCGACTATGACAATCCTGTCAGCGGTGAGGACTTAAACAGTTACGAAGATACCGGTGGGTCGATCGCTTTTGAATTCGATAATGGAGCTGATTTCAACGCTTATCTGCGGTTCTCCTACACGGAATATGCAGCGTCGCAGCAAGCGATCCAAAATGTGAGCGGCTTCGTAGTAGACGACATGGGTGTACCTACTTTGGTATCGCGCCCCGGTCCTACCACGCCTGAAGGTTTGGCTGTCCAAGCGGGCGTTGATGGCGGCGCGTTGGTAAGTCCATTCGGGCCAGTGTTGCCGTCGAACGTGCCAGCGGCAGGTGAGCTTGTCTTCACCGGCCTTACAGGTCTTTCAACCGACCCCCGAACGGGCTCGGATTTCCCTGGCCTTGATGGCGAAATCTTCACTGCGACCTTGAACGTGAAGGCGGACCTGGGCCCATTCGAATTCATCTACAATGGTGGATATATAACCCAAGACGAGCGCTTGGTTTACGATGGTGATTTCTTCGGTTTGCCGGATGCCACTTTCTTTGACGGCACGGCCGAGCCACTGAACATTTTCGATCTTGTCGACTTCGAGAATGATCTGGAATTGATCAGCAACGAATTCCGCCTCCAAGACTTTGGTTCGGGCCCCCTACGTTGGGCGATTGGCGGGTTGCACTGGTTCTCTGACAATGATCAGGCCAGCCGCTCTGTTCGCGCGGTCTCCGGCTTCCCGCTCGGCGGATCTCCGCCGATTGCAGGGTTTTCGGGTAACAGTATCTTCCTCGCCTCTGTACCCAATGTTCCTGCATCGCCCTTCGGTCGCAAAATCGACAGCCTGTCCGTCTATGGTCTTGCAGAATATGATCTCACAGACAGCCTGACTGTCAGCGCAGAGGCGCGTTACATAACAGAAGACACAACCGTTACGCGGTCAGATTTTGTGCAAGCTTTCTTTGCCCCTGTTCCAGTAGGTTTTGTAAACCCGGTCCAGCGCGAAAGTGTTAGCGATGATCAGTTCGTCCCGCGTTTTGCGATCACATACGATCCAAACTCCGACTTCTTGCTGTATGCCTCTGTTGCCAAAGGCTTCAAGCCGGCCGGAATTAGCGAGTTGGACTTTGCATCTGACCTTTCAGACAGCCAATTTCTGGCTGAAACCTTGTGGAACTATGAAATAGGCGCGAAGACTACACTTGCAGATGGCCAAGTGACCTTCAATATTGCCGGCTTCTACATGGACTGGGACGACCGCCAGGTGACGCAGTTGATTGAAGACGCTGCTGCGCCTCAGGGTTTCCGCGCTTCAGTTCAAAACGCAAGCTCGGCCAAAGTATTGGGCGTTGATGCGAGTGTTGTGTTCAGGCCCGATTTCGCACCAGGTTTGACCTTTGATCTGGCTTACACATATCTCGACACGGAGTTTACGGACTTCACGATCCTTTCGACCAGTGCGTTTACTGTGACTGAAGCAGCCAATTGCACCATCGTTCAACTGGCCGGTTCACCTGTTTGTTCGGTTTCGTTCGATGGCAACGAGTTGGAGCGTGCTCCGCGCCACCAATTTATCTCGAATGTGAACTACACGGCAGATCTTTCCGACGATGTGCGTCTCATATTGGGCGCATCGCTTTCTTATCAGGACGAGAGGTTCCTCACATTCAATAACCGGTTGATTTTGCCTTCCTACATCAATGTGGATGCACAGGTCGGGATCGAGTTTGGTGAACTGTTAGTGCAGGGGTTCGTAACAAACCTCACTAAAGATGACTCCGTGCGTTCCGGTCAGAACAATTTCGACCTTTCTACCTTTGGTCGGTCAGTCAATCTGTTCGCACCGCCTCGCAGGTTGTTTGGTATTCGCACCCGATTGAACTTCTAATCGGTTCAAGCGTTGAAAGGGCGGGCACACGTGTCCGCCTTTTTTGTTTTGATCTCACTATGATCACCTCACCTGTTTTGGAGAGAACAATGGCAGATGTAGCCGCTCTCAAAGATCAGCTAAACGAAGCGATTGATGCGTGTCAGGCTGACGGCACCTATGATGATGAGACGTTTGATCGAATTCATCGCCTGATCAATGGTTTAGTGCCTCATACGCCGACGCCTTCGCCGTTGGAATCGCAAGAATTTGTAGCAGGCCCTTGGGGCTCAAGATTTGCACAGTTTGGCCCCAAGCACACAGCTGGCAAGCCCATTCGGCACGAGACGACAATGGCCTTGCAGTCCTTTGGTCAGTTTCCGAAGGTCCCCATTCTGGTGCACGATATCGACCAGGAAATCCGGGTTGAAGGTAATCACTATAACAACGTGACAGATATCTCTACGCCTGACAGCACTCACAGAGCGACGCTGATCGTTTGGGGCCGGTATGACGTGACAGATGAAAATCCTGTCCGTTATAGCGTTGACTTCTATGCGATTGAACTTCGGGCGCCAGACGGTATCAGCGATGATGAGTTGCGTGCTCAGTTCGGTCTTGAAGCCGGTTTTGAGCTGTATCGCGAGATGAAGCCGCCAAAATTGCATTCCGACATCGTATATTGCGACGATGACATGCGGATCAATTTTGGTTCGATGGGTGGCGTATATGTGATGAAGCGGCTTGAAGCACGCGGCAAATCGGTCACCTTTGCGTGACTGGCACGCCCTCAATCCGCAAGTTTGATACGGACATTCCTGTGAAAGCGACAACAGGTTCGCAGATCGTTTGGGCGTCCGGTTCTTTTGCAACCGGTGCGCTTTTTAACGCCATGGCGCTGTTTGCGCTGTTTTACATGACAACTTATCTGGGCGTAGAGCCAGCGATCGCCGGGACGATCATTCTGGTGGCTCGAATCTATGACGGTATCATCGACCCGTTGATTGGTGCGATCAGCGACCGTACCCAACACCGTTGGGGACCAAGGCGGATATATCTCCTGATCGGGGGGCTGGGCTTAGGGGCGAGCTTTGCCCTGTTCTTCAATCTTGCAGGATTGGGTCTGTCGTCCGGCGATGCAATTTCTCCAGTGGTAATAACATTGGTCTTGTTACTGTATTCGACCGCGTATTCTGTATTTTCCATTCCATATCTTGCGATGCCGCCAGAGATCGAGCCTGAGTATGATGGACGGACACGGCTGATGAGCTTTCGCCTGTTCTTTCTGATGCTAGGCGTGCTTGCCGGTTCAGCAGGCGCACCTGCTCTGGTCCAAGCCACAGGTGGAGGACAGCAAGGTTACGAGACGCTCGGCTTGATATTGGGCCTTCTCGCTGTGGTTATGTGTCTAATAGTTTTTGTCGGAGCGGCGCGTCTGCCTCAGCCACCGCGCCCCCAAAGGGAAGCGGATTTGAATGCGGTTGATCTGCTTGCCAGCCCTTTTGTCGACACCTGGCGGGTGTTGTCCACCAACGCACCGTTCCGCGTACTGACTTTGGTCAAGCTCTGTCAGCTCGCTGTGCTCGCGACTGTGTTGGCAAGCACACCATATTTTTTCGGCTTTGTGCTCGAAATGGACGAAGCGAAAGCTGGTATCTATTTCGGTCTTTTCGGGCTAGCTGGCATTCTAAGTATCCCGGCCTATCGTTTTGTCATCGCAAAGTTTGGCAAGCGCGAATGCTACCTCGTATTGCTGGGCTTGTATGGGCTTGGCCTCGCTTCCTGGTATGCTTGGACACCTGATGAGAACACAGCGTTGCTTTACGCCCGAGCTGTGTTGATCGGTTTGTTCTCGACAGGAACATTACTGTGCGCATTGGCCATGTTGCCGGATACAATGGAATTTGACCGACTTCAGTCGGGCGAAGCGCGCGAGGGCATCATAAGTGGGGTTTTCACCTTTGTTGAGAACGTTGCGGGCGCATTAGGTCCGTTTATCGTCGGATTGATTTTACAAGCCAATGGGCTCATCCAGTCTCAATCACCTGACATTGTTCAACCACCTCAAGTGATCGAGGCCGTGATCTGGTGTTTCTCTTTGGTACCTGCAGCGTTCAGTTTTCTGGCGGTCCCCATTCTTCTTAAGTATCGACTTGATGAAGCAACGCTTGATCGGATGCGTCTTATGAAGCGCTAGTCCAGCCTTCAGCTATTTCGCACTTGCAGCAAAAGACAAAAGATATTAATTCTCCGACTCACAAGAGCGCAAAGGTGTGCTCTTTGGGATCGAAATTCATTTCAGAAATCTTCGCAATGACGCGTCGGATAAGGGATCATCTCCCTTAGGCCCGCGGCGCTCGCGATGCTGTGACCCCGGGCGGTTTTGAGCTGTTGGGGGTAAGTCGGGCATGGAAGAAAGGGTTTCGGGATCTGGCATTTCCCAGAAATTGCCTGATCATGGGCAAACTCCTGAAGCTCAATCGCTTCCCCATATTGTCGTCGGTGCGGGTCCAGTCGGCACTCGAGCAGCGCAGGAGCTTGCTAAGCGTGATGACCGCCAGGTGCTACTGTTCGGCGATGAGAAATGGGGGAGCTACAACCGGGTCAAGCTGACGCCGCTGCTCGCCCGCGAGGTCAATCTCGGTCAGATCCAGCAACCACTCGATCCCTCTGTCGACGCGTCCGTTGAACGCCATGACAGCACGCGCATTGTCGCGATCGACCGGGAAGCGCGATGTGTGCAGGATCACCAGGGTAACGAATATCCCTTTCAAAAACTGGTCATTGCCACGGGCTCCCGTCCGTTCCGGCCTGACATCCCGGGGATCGGTCTCGCTAATGTCTTCACCTTCCGCAGCCTCGATGATGTCGAAGGGTTGATCGCACGGGCGCAGACAGCGCGGCGGGTGGTGGTGATCGGTGGTGGGCTGTTGGGGTTGGAAGCCGCGCGCGGGATGCAAAGCCGGGGCGCCAAGGTCACAGTGGTCGAGGCCGAGCCATGGCTCATGTTCCGCCAGCTCGATCGCGAGGCTGGCGAAAAGCTGCGCCAAGCGGTCGAGGAAATCGGCATTGAAGTCCACACCTCGACCCTGATCAAAGAGATTGCCGGCGACAGTCGGGTGGAAAAGGTGGTTCTCGCCCGCGAGCAGCAAGAACTGGCCTGCGACACCGTAATCATCTGCACAGGTATCCGGCCCAACAAGGAAATCGCCGGCGAGGCGGGACTCTCTTTCGGGCGCGGGATCACAGTCGATGCCGCGATGCGCACGTCCGACCCGGACATCTACGCGGTGGGCGAATGTGCGGAATTCAACGAGCAATTGGAAGGCCTTGTCGCGCCGGGGCTCGAGCAAGCGCGGATTGCGGCCACTAACGCGGCGGGCGGCAGCGCAACCTATGAACGCGCCGAGCCCACAACACGATTGAAGGTCATGGGTGCGAGCGTCTTCAGTGCAGGTGATATTGATCAGGTTGATCAGCGCGCAGACCTCCAAAGCTATATGTGGCGCGATGGCGGTGCGTACAGGCGGCTGGTTATGCGCAAAGGCTGGCTGATTGGCGCTATCGCAATCGGTCCGTGGGACGGGATTGGCTATGTC
>WTKI01000151.1 GCA_011524425.1 Altererythrobacter sp.
CTGGAGAGAGATCGCTCATAGCGTGTTGCCGATCCGGTCCCAGCGGGCAGCGGAAAACCAGGTCCAAGGCTTCGCCCATTCCGCACTGCCATCAGTCGACCACATCATGATCGTGGCGCGCCCGACCAAATTGTCCTGAGGGACAAGGCCGACGCCACCCTTTGGGGCAGGCGGCACGCGGCTGTCGAGCGAGTTGTCGCGATTATCGCCCATCAAAAACAAGCGATCCTCCGGCACGATGCGCGGTCCGTAATTGTCTCTGGAGGCCGAGCCAAAATCCAAGACATCATAACTGACGCCATTCGGCAAAGTCTCTTTAAAGCGGGCATAGCGACATACCTCATCGCCGTCCGCATTGGTTTCCGGAACGGCGCCCCAAGCGCAATTGGTGTTGGCTGATTGCGGGATGACGAAATCGTCTATCCGAACTTTGGGAATCGGCGTTCCGTTCAATATCACCTGTCCTTCGCGCATCTCGATTGTATCGCCTGGCAATCCGATCACCCGTTTGATGTAGTCAGTCCCGTCAATCGGATGCTTGAAGATCACCACATCGCCGCGTTCTGGTTCGCTGGCGAAAATTCGTCCGGGAATGATCGGAATATCGAAAGGAAGCGAGTATTTGGAAAAACCATATGGCCATTTGGAGGCGATCAGATAGTCGCCATTCCAAAGCCGCGGGAGCATGCTTTCAGACGGAATCGAAAACGGGGAAAACACGAAGCTGCGAAAAATGAGCACGACAAGCGCCAGTTTGAGAACAAACACAGCAAAGCTGCCCCAGCTTTCCTGCTCTTCCCCCTTCGCTTCTTCAGGCGCGTCAACGGCAGAATTTCCACCATTTGCGAGCACTGCTGACTCGCCAGAGGCAAGCATACGTGTATCCTCAGCAGGGCCATCGGATTCCGCTCCTGATTGCTCTCCACTTAGGTCGACAGGCTTTTTGTCGAGGTTTTTAGTGGGCTGCGTGTCCAGCTTGGCTGAATTTTGTTTCTTTCCATCCATCGCTCAGACCCCTACTCGCGCAAGGGTGACCATGAAAAGGATTTTTGCATGACTTCCACCGCTTCTGCCCTTTGGGATACGTTGCGCGCTGCGCCGCAATCGAGCCTTGCAGAATTGTTCGGAGATGATCAGCGCGTTGAAGCGCTGTCTGGCAGGATCGAATGGGATGGCGATGGGGGACCGGCAGGTGTCCTGTTCGACTGGTCCAAAACCCACTTGTCAGACGAACTGCTCACTTCATTTGAAGCGCTGGCAGAGGCATGTGGCTTTACCGCCAAGCGCGAAGCCTTGCTTTCGGGCGCAAAGATCAATGTGACTGAAGGCCGGTCAGCCGAGCACACAGCCCAGCGAGGCGTTGGCGCTGAGCCTTCAGTGGAAGAGGCTGCGGCGCTCCACGCCCGGATGCGCATGTTAGTGGAAGCGATCCATGAAGGCGCGCTGGGTGAAGTCAAACATCTCATTCACATTGGCATTGGCGGCTCAGCCTTGGGGCCAGCGTTGGCGGTGGATGCGTTGGCGCGCGATCTGGCTTTGGTCGATGTTCATGTGGTGTCGAACATTGATGGCGTCGCGCTTGAGCAAGCTTTTGACGCCTGCGATCCTGCCACCACGATGATCGCGGTGGCGAGTAAGACTTTCACCACAATCGAGACGATGACCAACGCGCAAAGTGCGCTTAAATGGCTCAGCGACAATGGCGTTGCTGATCCGAGCGGACGCGTGGTTGCTTTGACGGCAAGCCCTGACAAGGCCGTGGAATGGGGCGTCGATGAAACGCGCATTCTGCCGTTCAGCGAAAATGTGGGTGGGCGCTATTCGATCTGGTCCAGCATTGGCTTTCCTGTCGCCATGGCGGTTGGCTGGGACGAGTTTGAGGCGATGCTGGCGGGTGCGAAAGCGGTAGATGAGCATTTTCGCGATAATGATGGCCGAGCCAATTTGCCTCTGCGTGCAGCTTTTGCCGACCAGTATTATGCGCAAATTCGCGGCTGTCAGACACGCGCAGTGTTTGCCTATGACGAGCGTTTGGGGCTGTTCCCCGACTACCTCCAGCAGTTAGAGATGGAGAGCAATGGCAAGCGGGTGACATCTGAAGGGGAACCTGTCGCCGGGCCAACGGCAGCGATCACTTGGGGCGGGGTAGGGACCGACGCGCAACACGCGGTCTTCCAATTGCTGCACCAGGGTACGCATTTGGTCCCTGTCGATTTCATCGCTAGCATTGCCCCTGGCGATGCGCTTGATCCGGCACACCAT
>WTKI01000285.1:0-2084 GCA_011524425.1 Altererythrobacter sp.
TTGCCGATCTCGGCTGTGATCGCTTATGCGGTCGGCTCGTTCGCTTGAGCTTTGAGAGCTTTCAACAGAGATACAAGTTCAGCAAACTTTATTGCAGCGTAACGATCTCTTCATCGCCGTCAGTGCGGCCATAGAATTGCATCAGCTGAATGAGCAGCTCGCAGCGCACATTGAGGTCCTCTGCTTCCAGCAGTGCTTGCTTGCTCGCTGAATCGAAGGGCGCGATTTGCGATACCCCATTGATCAGCGAATGATCATCCAGCCTCTCGACTGAATCCCAATCCACGCTGTAGCCTTGACGATCTGCGAATTTGCGCGCCTGCTGTTCAAATCCGGCACGTTCAACCGGAGACAGCACAGCGCTTTCATCTTCTTCCAGAAGCTCGGCTTCAACCTGGCGAAAGCTGGTAGTGACATTCAGTTCTTTGGTCATGCGAAACCGCGTTTCGCCTTCCAGCACCAGATTGTACCGGCCATCGTCCATGGCTTCCACTTCGCCAATCTTGCCAACGCAACCAACCGAATAGAGCGGCGCGCCTTCGATCGACTGTTGCGGCTGGATCATGGCAATGCGGCGATCGCGGACTAACGCATCGCCTACAAGCTCGCGATATCGCGGCTCGAAAATATGCAGCGGCAATTGCAAACCGGGGAACAGGATTGCGCCGGGCAAGGGGAAGATGGAAAGTCGTGTCGCCATGCTGGTCGCGGTCAGTCCTATCCGAACAGGATCTTGGAAAGGCGCCTGCGCGTAGACACAACCCATTCGTCTTCCAGGCCAACTGCTTCGAAGATCTGAAGCAGTTTGGTGCGTGCAGCGCTGTCATTCCATTCGCGGTCATGCTCCACCATAGCGAGCAGTGTGTCAGCGGCATCATCGCGTTCGCCTGCTGCAAAGGCGGCTTCTGCAAAAGCGAGCTGCTTGTCCATATCCTCAGGGTTGGCCTGTGCTTCGCTGCGCAGCCCCGACAGCTCGCTGTCATCAACCTGATTGTCAGCCAGCTCAATCGCGCTAGCAGCAGCAGCTATGGCAGGATCAGCGGCGAGTTCAGGGTTCTGCTGTACGGCTTCCAGCGCGGCTTTGGCCTGTTCAACATGCCCCGCTTGCGTCAGCGCTCTGAGCAGGCCGGCCTGCGCCGCCGCATTGTCAGGCGCCATATCGATTACTTGCGCAAAGATTCCGGCTGCGCGCTCTGCATCACCGCCTGCCAGCACTTCTTCACCCATAGTGATGAACTGCGCTACGTCTTGCTCAGCTTGCGCACCAGACTCTCCGGCCGCACCGGGCTGGACGGGCAATTGGCTCAGCAACTGGTCAAGCATCTGCTTTAACTGAGACTCGCTGCGAGCGTTGGTAAGGTCAGCAACCGGCTGGCCTTGGAACATCGCATAGACAGTGGGGATCGACTTGACTTGAAACTGAGCGGCGATGAACTTTTCCTCGTCGACATCGACTTTGGCTAGGATCACGCCTTTGTCGGCATATTCTGCAGCCACCTTTTCAAGCACTGGCGCAAGCGCTTTGCAGGGTCCGCACCATTCCGCCCAAAAGTCGAGAATGACCAGATTGGTCATCGAAGGATCGACGACATTCTGACGGAAACGGTCGACGGCCTTTTGCTCGTCTAGGTTGAGACCCATGCTGGCCACTATGAAACTCCTGAGTGATGCGGATCTCATGCGGACCCGCCGATTCAATGCTTAGACACCCATGTGGGTCCGAACCAAGTGTTGTAAAGGCACTTTTGGCTCGGTTAAGCCGCTTCAACGCGCAATTGCGCATTTTGATGCAATTTTGCGCTTGCGGGGCGTGAAAGGCGCTGCTAATCGCGCCGCCTCCCCAGCGAACAGAGCCATTGCGGTCATTCGTTGCGAGCGTCAGTGAGCGGGCGTAGCTCAGGGGTAGAGCACAACCTTGCCAAGGTTGGGGTCGGGCGTTCGAATCGCCTCGCCCGCTCCATTTTCCATTTCCTCGCGAGCCTAATTTCGTATGTCTCTCGTGACGTGCGTTATACTGCATGGCCGGCAGGAGTGTGCCTCTTTAGCCGCACCTGCGCGAAAACCCTTATGATTCTGACCTGATC
>WTKI01000285.1:2184-11499 GCA_011524425.1 Altererythrobacter sp.
CGCTTGCTGCTTCATTGGTCTTTGCCGCAGGCGCAAGCCCGGCTTGGGCAGAAGAAGCGGCTGAAGCATCTGCGGATTCCTCCGAAGCGGAAAGCTACGAAAGCGTATTTGTTGGCAATCGCATTATCGTTGCTGCCGACGCGCTTGAAGAGCTGGACTTTATTGCTGGCCAAGACGTGATCGACCGCGAGCAAATTCAGCGAGACCTGCAAGGCCAGATCGGGGAATTGCTGGTCAAAGTCCCCGGCGTTTCAGCCACCAGCTTTAGCCCGGGTGCCTCCCGCCCGATCCTGCGCGGCTTGGACGGAGAGCGTGTACGTGTTCTGATCGACGGTCTGACCACGGCTGATGTCGGAAACACATCGGCTGACCACGCGACAACTATCGATCCGCTCACCGTTGAACAGATTGAAGTACTGCGCGGGCCAACTGCATTGCTTTACGGCAGTCAGGCCATTGGCGGTGTCGTGAACGTAATCGATCGCCGCATTCCTTTGGCTTTGCCGGAAGACGGATTGAGGGTCGATGGCATGACTGCGTTTGATACCGCTACCGATCTGCGCAGTGGCGGCGCATCGCTTGATGTGGGGCTGGGTGAAGCGCTCGCTTTGAACCTCAGCGGTTCCTATCGCGAAACCGGTAATGTTCAGATCCCGGGCTTCCAACTGTCTGAAGATCTGCGTGCCGACTTGCTCGCCGATGCTGCAGAAGAGGAAGAAGAAGGCGAATTTGAAGAAGCCGAAGAGCTGCGCGAAGCAGCTGAGCAAGAAGGCTTCATTCCCAACAGCCAAGCTGAGACTTGGACGCTTAGCGGCGGGCTCGGGTTCTTCCTTGGCGATTCGCGCTTTGGCGCCTCTGTCGCCTATTATGACACCGATTATGGTTTGGTAGGGAACCCGGAAGGGGGTCATCACCACGGTGAGGAAGGCGAAGAGGGCGAAGAAGAAGAGGAAGAGGAAGAAGAAATCGTCACCATTGGCCTTGAGCAGCTGCGCGTTGATGCGGTGGCTGACATTGCGCTTGGCGAAGGCTTCCTGTCACGTTTGAAACTGCGCCTCGGCTATTCTGACTATACACATACGGAATTTGAAGGTCCTGAAGTCGGTACAGTCTATGACACTGAGAGCTTCGAAGCGCGGGCAGAACTGGTGCAAACAGGCGGCGGTGTAATTGGCGCTCAATTTAGTAAGCGGGACTTTTCCGCAATTGGTGAGGAAGCGTTTGTTCCGCCTAACGAAACGACTCAATTCGCGTTGTTTACCGCACAGGAATTTGACCTTTCTGGCGGCATGCAGATCGAAGCGGCTGGCCGTTATGAGCGGGTTGATGTCGAATCCGATGTGCTTGCTTTAGATCGGGGCTTCGATTTGTTGTCAGGGGCTCTCTCACTTGTATTTGAAGCGGGCGAAAATGCACGTGGTGGTGTGACAGCCTCGCGTTCAGCCCGCGCACCAGCCGGTGAAGAACTGTTTGCCGATGGCCCGCATATCGCCACGCAGCAGTTCGAGATTGGCGATCCCGATCTTGATAAAGAGACCGCTTGGGGTCTTGAGGCCTTCATTCGCGCCAGTGCCGATGATGCAGATTTTGGCGCTTCGGTATTCTACCAGGACTTTGACGGCTTTATCTATCTGAACCCGACAGGCGAAGAAGAAGACGAATTGCCAGTGTTCGTTTTTCTGCAGGACGATGTTAGCTTCTTCGGCTTTGAAGCGGATGCACAATTCCCGCTCGTGCAAAATGACGGCTTCAATCTATTTGCAGATTTGCGCGCATCCTATGTCGACGCCAATTTGAGCGCAGACGGTAATCTGCCGCGCATCCCGCCGGTTAGCTTGCTCGGCGCTTTAGAAGCGGAATTCGATGCCTTCGATGTTCGCGGCGAAGTGCAGTGGTTTGGCAAGCAAAACGATGTGGCGGAGTTTGAAACGCAAACCGATGCGTTTGCGCTGACCAACCTCTATCTCTCTTGGCGCCCACTGGCAGGCAACCGGGATGTCGTTTTCCAACTGGCGGGCGAAAACCTGTTCAATGTAACGGGGCGCCGCCACACCAGCTTTACCAAAGAGTTTGTGCCGCTTACCGGACGCAATGTGCGGGCCAGCGTGCGCTTTGGTTTTTAACCCCCAGAATGTGAGCGCCTGCGACTAAGCGTGGGCGCTCACACTTCACCATCAATTCTCTGCTGCGAAACTGAGCTCTGCATGGGTTTCAAGCCTATCGACGAGCGCTTCGCCCAGGAACGCGCCTGGCGTTCCGACACCGCCCGGTTTGTCGCAGGCGAGCAATGCTATGCCGGTTTCCGCGAGCATCCGGCTGGTTGAACCATAGCCTGGATCATATTTGCCTTTGACGCCGAAATGCAGCGTCTCGCCATCGGGCAGATCCGCGACAAACAGCACATCATAAAAGCCGTTCTCGCGTTCTTCCTTGCTGGGGCCTTCGCCCGGCTTTGGCGGCTTTGCCCCAAACGGGTTTTTCATCATTTCAGCCACAGCATTGGCCGCCGCCTTGCCCGCTTCACCCGGGCTTGTGAGCATCATCTCGTCATAGACAAAGTCTTGGCCATAGGGATGTCCAAGCAGGAAATTGGTGCGGTGAACATTCTTAGTGTTGATTGGCGCCATAACAAAGGGTGCTGCCCATTTATCGAGGTCTTTCTCGAACCCCGGGATCATCCCGGAAGGCTGGTCAGGTCCTTCAAATCCTGGCGTCAATCCGAACGAGCTGCGCAGGATATTGATGATCTTGGGGTTGGTTGCGGCCGCTTTCATAGTCGCAGTGAGGCTGGCTGCCGTTCCGCCAGAAAAAGTGCCCTGCATCGCCCGCACACGGCCGCGAATACGCGGGGAGGGTTTGCCTGTACGCTTCTCGACTTCCTTCTGCGTCATCATCACGCCGAGATCGAACGGGATGGAATCGAAACCTGACGAAAAGCAAATGCGCGCACCACTCGCCTCAGCCGCCTGATGGTGTGCATCAATCTGTTCACGCATCCATGCTGGCTCGCCGCACAGATCGGCATAGTCTGTGCCGGTCTTGACGCAAGCTTCTACCAGAGCATCACCATAAAGCTGGTAAGGCCCGACTGTAGTCAGCACTACCTTGGTGCGGTTGCACATCGCTTCCAGACTTGCCGGGTCATCGGCATCCGCGACGACCAACGGAGTAGACGCTGGCGCGCCGATTTCATCGCGCACGGCCTCCAGCTTGTCGAGGCTGCGCCCCGCCATCGCCCAGCTTGGCCCGTCATCCCTGTCACCATAATGATTGCTGAGATATTCTGCGACCAACCGTCCAGTGTAACCGGTTGCGCCGTAGACTATGATGTCGAATTCAGAAGTGCTTTGTGACATGGGGGCTTCTCCTTTTGCGACAGCTCAATGCGCTGAGGGATGGCAGGAGTCAAAGCCGTTACGGCATAGCGGTTTGGCAGATGCAATGGGACCAAACGAGAAAGCCCCGCAGCTTGCACTGCGGGGCTTTCCGGATTTTATGGCTTTTGAAAGAGCTGGTCAGTTCTGCTCGCCCCAGATCTTGCCTTCGACTTGCGCGGCCATCTCTTCGCGGCATTCACGCTTCATCTTAGGTGTGTGAAGGCGGCTAGTGTCGGCACAAGCATGGCGGGCGAAACGGGCAATCCGATCTTGCAGATCAGCCTTGCTTTCAGTGGTTGCGAGCTCAACCGGTGAGTAAGTGAACTCATAAGTCTTTGCAGAAGCAACCCCTGCAAATGACGTTGTGGTTGCGATGATTGCCAGAGCTGCGCTGAAAGCTTTTGCTGTGATTGAAATGGTCATTGGTAGTCTCCTCAATTGAATGTGTGTGCCGGCGTGTTCGGCGATGAAGAGACAATGGCTGGCAGCGCCTTTTCCCGATAGTTCGCGATCCGAAGCGAGCGACTATCGAATGAAGAGGAATGCGCTACGAATTCCGTAGTAATTGCGAAAAGGGACAGAAATCGGTAGGTTTCCGACACAAGTGGTGGAGCGAGAAGGGGGTTAAGAGCGGGATGAGTGAAGCTGCCAAAGACCTGATGAGCCATTGTCCAGCGACGAAAGCCGCGGACTTGCTAGGCGACAAATGGACCTTGTTGATCCTGCGCGCCATGATCTTGGGAGCGACGCGATATTCTGAATTCTCTGTCGCTATCCCCCGCATATCGCCGTCTGTTTTGAGTGGCAGGCTCAAGGCGCTGTGCGACAATGGACTGGCGATCAAGCGCGGAGGAGCAGGGCAGCAAGCACGCTATCGCCTGACCCCATCAGGGCGCGAGTGCGAGCCGATGATTGCGATGCTGGCTGTGTGGGGCCTCAAATGGGCAGAGCGACACACCCGTGTTGAACAGATCGATGTCGGTGTAACGATGTGGGATTTGCACAAGACCATTGACTGCGCAGAGCTGCCTGACGGAGAGACTGTCATTGCAATTACGCTGACAGACTTGGAGGAACACAATCGCTGGTGGATCTGTGTCTCATCGAGAGAGCGGGATCTGTGCGATTCTGATCCGGGTAAAGACGTCGATCTCTATTTGCGCGCTAGCCTCGATACATTGATCGCAATCTGGATGGGCGATTTGAGCGTTGATGAAGCGCTTCGGGATGAGACTATCTCCATGACCGGAGAACCGCATATCGCTGACACAGCCAAATTCTGGTTTCCGATTTCTCCGGTTGCCAAAGCGCAAAAGTCAGGGATGAACCCGGCCGCCATGCCGCTTCCAGCATGAAGCGGTAAGGGTAACGCTTTCAAACATCGCGATTTAGGCTTCAGAGCCGAGGCAGCGTCACGCCTTTCTGGCCCATATATTTGCCTGCGCGATCCTTGTAACTCGTCTCGCAGCGTTCGTTGCCTTTGAGGAACAGGAACTGGCACGCGCCTTCGTTGGCGTAGATCTTGGCGGGCAGGGGAGTGGTGTTGGAAAATTCCAGCGTCACATGGCCTTCCCAGCCCGGCTCCAGCGGGGTGACGTTCACGATAATCCCGCATCGCGCGTAGGTGCTCTTGCCAAGGCAGATGACCAGCACGTCCTCGGGCACGCGGAAATATTCCACTGTGCGGGCGAGCGCGAAGGAATTGGGCGGGATAATGCAGACGTCGGTTTCGCGATCGACGAAGTTCTTCGGATCAAAGCTTTTCGGATCGACGGTGCTTGAATCCACATTTGTGAAAATCTTGAATTCCGGCGCCACGCGCGCGTCATAGCCATAGGATGATAGCCCGTAGCTGATCACCCCTTCGCGCCGCTGGGCTTCAACAAACGGCTCTATCATGCCGTCATTTTCCGCTTTGGACCGAATCCACTTATCAGAAAGAATCGCCATATATGCTGAATTGCTGAAGCGCGGCGCGGGAGCAAGCGCAGGCAGCGCGTTATCCGGATTCGTTTGCTTTGACCCGGCATGTTGAGGTTTCACTAGCTGGAGAAAACAACAGCAACTATCGTCTATGGGATCACTTGCGATCAAACTGCATTGACAAAGAGCAAGGTCTGAGAGAAATTTGTCCGGACAAATTCAAGGAAAGAGATATGTCTGATCTGCCTCCCCCGTACACCGCGCTGACGCGGCATCCCATGATGGCACGGACCAGTCATGATGAAGCGGCGCGGTTCAATTTCCTCACTCATTTCAACCGCTACCTGTCCGGCACGATTGGCCAGGGGAACAGGCTGGCTTACGAAAAGCGTGTCTTGCCGGCGTTTATAGAGGAGCACGGGCGCGAGCCAGAGCACCGCTATGAAATCCGTGATGCGATGAATCAGGATCCATGGCATCGGATGTGGTCAGCGCTTAAGCGCAACTCCATGGAGATGCGCCAGCATAATGGCAGGCAAACCGTGCTGCGTCAGCTGGACGAGCTCGATGCGCAGGCACGCCAGTTCAATGAGCATTCCGGTCTGCTTGAACTCGATCCCGCGGTTGAGCAGCCGCATTATCAGACTGCTGTCGATATTCACTGCCAACCAGGCGGCTATCACACGGAAGCGCATCCCGGGGATGTCACTGTCGGTGCCAATTATGACGTCGGCCTGTTTGCTACCACTGGCGGTGCGCTCGGCGGGCTTAATGATGGCGGCGGGCAAGCCATCGTCGAATGGCTGAAGAAAGAGCGTCCTGACTGGAAGCCAGCGCGCATTCTCGATATCGGTTGCACAGTTGGCCACAATGCGGTGCCTTTGGCTCAGGCATACCCTGAGGCTGAAGTCATCGCGATTGATACAGCGGCAGCGTCCTTGCGCTATGGTGCAGCCCGCGCTGCTGCGCTCGGTGTCAAGAATATCAAGTTCATTCAGGCCTCCGGCGAAGACCTATCTCGCTGGGGCGATGCGTCGTTCGACTGGGTCCAGACGACTATGTTCCTACACGAGCTGTCGTCAAAGGCGCTGCCGAAGATCCTTCAGGAATCCAATCGGGTGCTCGCACCCGGCGGTCTGATCTTCCATATCGAGCAACCTGAATACACTGACGAAATGCCTCTGTACGAGCAATTCATGCGCGACTGGGACGCGTTCAACAATAACGAGCCCTTCTGGACTGCGCTGCATGGCCAGAACGTAAAACAGGTCATGGCGGATGCTGGTTTTGCGCATGAGGACCAGTTCGCTGTCGGTGTGCGCGCTGTGGCCGATCCGGAGATCTTCCCCCCATCGCCCGATGAAGGGGAAGAGGATTATGGCCGTGCGGCGAAATGGAATGCTTATGGCGCGTGGAAACCTATGGCGAGGTCTGAGGCAGCATGAGCGAGACAATGGACTGGGTTGAAGCGTCCGCTCGCAGAGCAAAAGGCAAGCGGCCCGACTATTTCGATGAACCTGCGTTGGACCGGCTTTATTCGACGGTATTTGCGCTAGTCGCGGAAGTGTCTGCCTTGCGCGACCGGCAGGATACGATTGAACGCCTGCTTGATGAAAAAGGCACCTTGAGGCGCGAAGATATCGAAGGCTACATGCCGGACAGGGCCGCCAGTGACGAGCGCGGTTTGTCAACACGGGCCTATATCAATCGCATCATGCGCGGCTTTCAGCAAGCGGTTGAAGCGATGGAGGCCGACGATCCGCCAATTCCAGAGATTGTCGAAAAACTGTCTCGTGAGTAGCCCTAGGGTCGCAACATAGATCGAGCATCGCAAGGCGAATGCGCCACATACAAAATTTGTCTGCGCTCTTTTGCAGATCAGGTGCCGCCAGCACAAAGTAGGAAAAGACTATGCCAGCTTACATGATTGTCACAGCGACCATTAAAGACCGCGATGGCTTTATCGCAGGCTATGGCGCGAAAGCGGCAGACATCGTTGCGCAATATGGCGGGGAATATCTGCTTCGGGGTCCTGGTGCGGAATTGCTCGAAGGGGACTTTGGCGACGGGGCCGGTATGGTGATTTCCAAGTGGCCCGACCGCGAGGCCGCGCTGAAGTTCTGGAACAGTCCGGAATATTCAGAGGCCAAAAAGCTGCGCGAAGGCATGGCCGACTGCCAGATTTTGCTGATCGACGGGCCTGACTTGATCGAGGCTTAATTTAAGCCCCAATCCATCATCGCTTAGCCCACCGCGCCGCTGTCTTTCAAAGCCGCGACCTTGTCAGCGTCATAGCCGAGCTTCGCTAACACATCATCTGCATCTTGGCCTGGAGTAGGCAGAGCTTGCGGGCTTCCGATACGCTTGCCGCTCATCTCCAGAGGAACAGTGGGAAGCCGCACTTCAGTGCCATCATCAAGCGTCACGTCTTCCAGCCCGCCTGTCGCAAGGTGCGGATCTTCAAACATGTCCTGAGGCTTGCCGATCGGAGCGAAAGGCAAGCCGGTGCCATCAAGTTTTGCGATGACTTCCTCTGCAGTGAACCCGCCGATCAGCTCGCGAATTTGCGGCATGATCGTATCGCGCGCTTTTACGCGCTCATTGTTTTCGCGAAGGGATTCGTCTGCCCAAAGATCGTCCAAACCGAACAGCTTGCAGAACTTTTCCCACAAAGCGTCTGTGACAACGCCGATGAACACAGGATCCGTTTTCGTTTCAAACACGTCATAGATCGCCCATGCAGACACGCGCGCTGGCATGGGCGCAGCAGGCGAGCCGGTGACGGCATATTGCGCCATGTGTTGGCCGACGAGGTAGATGGTTGTTTCAAATAGGCTGGCGACCACTTTCTGGCCTTTGCCAGTGCGGTGGCGCTCTTCCAGCGCAGCCAACACGCCAATCACGCCAAACATGCCGCCCGTCACATCGATCACGCTCGCGCCAGCGCGTAAGGGTTTGCCTGGAGGGCCTGTCATATAAGCAAGCCCGCCCATCATCTGCGCGACTTCATCCAATGCTGTGCGGTTTTCATAAGGCCCAGGCAGGAAGCCTTTCTCGCTGCAATAGATAAGGCGCGGATTGGCTTTGCTGCATGCCTCGTAAGAGAGGCCCAAACGGTCGAGCGCACCAGGCCGGAAATTCTCAACCAGAATGTCTGCGCCTGCGATCAAGTCCTTGGCAACAGCGATCCCGTCCTCGCTTTTGAGGTCCAGACAGATCGACTGTTTGCCGCGATTATACATCGGGAAATAGCCTGCGCCTGAACCAAGCAAGCGCCGCGTCCGATCACCACCAATCGGCTCGATGCGCACTATCTCAGCGCCCAAGCCTGCCAGAATATGGCCCACGGTCGGACCCATCACCATGTGAGTGAATTCGACTATCTTGATCCCTGCCAAAGGTGCAGGTGACGCGTTCGGGTCGGTCGCGCTCATGCAGCGGTCCTTTCTTTGTAATCCAGCATGGGGCCAGCATCAGGCGTAAAGCCATAAAGCGGTTCGCCCGGCAGAGCCTCTTCCACGATACTGCGCACTTTCAGCAGGGCATCGAGATCAATGCCGGTTTTAAGGCCCATGGAATTGAGCATCAGCACCAAATCCTCAGTCACAAGATTGCCGCTCGCTCCCGGCGCGAAAGGGCAACCGCCAAGCCCGCCGAGCGATGCGTCGAACGTGGTGATCCCTTCTTCCAGCCCGGCAACGACATTGGCGAGCCCGAGGCCGCGCGTGTTGTGCAGGTGCAAGGTGGTGAGCATGTTGGCGCCCACGGCCGCCTTCACCTTGCGCGTCAGACGACGAACCTGTGCGGGGTCAGCGTAGCCTGTGGTGTCGGACAGGCTGAATTCCATCGCGCCCGCCTCAGCCGCTTGCTCGGCCAGGCGCACCACTTGGTCTTCGGCGACCGCGCCTTCCATCGTGCAGCCAAAGGCGGTGGAGAGCCCGACGGCGAAGTGGATGCCGTGTTCGCGCGCGATGGTGGCCGCCGCGCGGATTTCCTCGATCATCGCGGGGTGATC
>WTKI01000084.1 GCA_011524425.1 Altererythrobacter sp.
ATGATCTGCCGTATGCTCGCAATGAAGAGCGCTATCGCGGGCTGGTTGTGCACGGGCCGCTAATGGCAAGCATGATCCTCCAGATAGCGGCGCGCCAATATGGCAACAATATGCTCAAGACATTCAGTTTTCGCGCGGTCAGTCCAGCGATTGCAGGCGAGCCGCTCAATCTTGTGATGCGCGAGGATGAGGGTGCAATTGAACTCGCCGCGTTTGCCAGCGATGGACGTCAATGCATGGCTGCCAACGCCACGCTTTGATAGGCGGTCGCGAAACCCGCTAAATCGGGTAATTCTTAATCGGCTCGAGCACCGTATAGCTTTCCTCTAACGGCTCGTGGCCGAGCTCTGGAAATTCAAGCTCAGGCGGATCGATATGCGTGTCAGGCAGGCGGTCCAGAAGATCGCGAACGAGGGTTAGCCGGCCGCGTTTTTGATCGTTGAAGTCAACCAGCGTCCACGGCGCGTATTCAGTATGGGTTGAGGCGAGCATGGCTTCGCGCGCTTCAGTATAAGCTGCATATTTGTCACGCGCAGCCAGATCGATGGGAGAGAGCTTCCATCGTTTAAGCGGATCCTCCAGCCTTTCGCGAAGGCGCTCTTCCTGATTGTCCTGATCTGTCGTTAGCCAATATTTGAACAGCAGGATACCGTCATCGACCAATTGCTTTTCAAACACCGGGGCTTGCTTGAGAAACGCGGTTACCTGCGCTTCGTCGGCAAAGCCCATGACCTGTTCGACCCCTGCACGATTGTACCAGCTGCGGTCAAACAGGACAATTTCGCCCGCGCTAGGCAAATGCTTGATATAGCGCTGGAAATACCACTGTGTCTGCTCGTCTTCCGAAGGCTTGGACAAAGCGACAATATGACATTGGCGCGGGTTGAGACGCTGGCTGACAGCGCGGATTGCGCCGCCTTTGCCTGCTGTATCGCGCCCTTCAAACAGCACAACAATCCGCGCGCCTGTTGCCTTGGCCCATCGCGCCATAGCAACCAATTCCAGCTCAAGCGGCTCCAGCAAGGCATCATACTGTTTGCGCTTCAGCTTCCCTCCGCTCTTTGCCATCTATAAGTCCTCTCTGGTCAGTCCATTCATGATTTGATATAGTTGCAATTGAAACTATGGCTACAACCGCAACCGATACTCTCGATTATTCTGTCCTGCCCGATTTACCGGCGGATGTCTTTACTGCTCCGTTGCAAAAGCCCGCTCATGTCGGGGATGACTGGATTGAGCCTGAGCAAAAGCAATATTCCTCGGCTGAAGATGCGATCTGGAACGATCTGTTCGGACGGCAAATGGACGTTTTGCCTGGCCGTGCGGCCAGCGCCTTTATGGCAGGGCTTGAAAAGCTCGATCTTGGCCGGGGCGGCGTGCCGGAATTCAAAGCCATGTCTGAAGAGCTCAACGCGTTGACCGGTTGGAGTGTCGTGCCAGTGCCGATGTTGATCCCCGATCATGTGTTTTTCTGGCACTTGGCCAATCGCCGTTTCCCTGCCGGCAATTTCATCCGCACGCGAGAAACCTTCGACTACATTCAGGAGCCCGATGTATTTCATGACGTCTTCGGGCATGTGCCCATGCTGACCGATCCGGTCTTTGCTGACTATATGCAGGAATATGGCCGCGCAGGTTGGAAAGCAATGCGCTACAACCGATTGAAGGCGCTGGGCTCGCTCTATTGGTACACAGTTGAATTCGGCTTGATCGAAGAAGCCCCGAACGACTTGCGCGCCTATGGTGCAGGCATTTTGTCAGGGCCGACCGAAGTGGTTTTTGCAACCGAGGCGCAAAGCCCCAACCGCATTATGCTGAACGTGGATCGTGTGATGCGCACAGACTATGTGATCAGTGATCTTCAGCCGACCTATTTCGTAATTGAAAGCTTTTCCGACCTTTATCGTCAGACTGTCGAGCGCGATTTTGACCGGCTTTATCGCAATATTTCGCCAGCCTTCACTTACGCCAATTCAGCTGTGATCGACGTTGACAATGTGGTGCATAGAGGAACGCAGGAATATTTGCTGCGCGGGGGCCGCGGATCGGGCGCGCAGCCAATCTGAGCGTTTACTGCGAACGCATCCGCTGATTGAAAAGTACAATCGCAGCGACAAGCATACTTGATCCCAAGAAGGCAGCGAAGCAGGACATAACGCTAAGACCTCCCAGGAAGCCTCCGTCATTGGCAATTATGCCAATCACAACAGCAGCGATCATACCGATTACGATATGCTTGAGGATACCGCCGCGATCT
>WTKI01000310.1 GCA_011524425.1 Altererythrobacter sp.
CACATGGCCATGCCGATCATGCGCGCGGCGGCCATGGCCGGACCTACGCCACCCCAGAAACGCTCGCCATTATGGAACTGCGTTATGCGACACGCGAAGGCGCCGTGCCTGTCGGCTATGGCGAAACTGTGCGCCTTCAAGGCGGCGTCGATGCAACCTTCATTCCCGCAGGCCATGTGCTGGGCAGCGCGCAGATCCTGCTTGAACATGCTGGCGAGCGCGTCATCGTCACAGGCGACTATAAGCGCCGCGCTGACCCAACCTGCCCGCCATTCACTGTCACGCCCTGCGATGTCTTCATTACAGAGGCGACATTCGGGCTGCCAGTATTCGTCCATCCTCCCATCGAAGAAGAAATCGCAAAGCTGACAGCAGCGCTTGCCGCCAATCCCGAGGCTTGCGTGCAAGTTGGCGCTTATGCGCTCGGCAAAGCGCAGCGGGTGATCGCAGAGCTGCGGCGCGCCGGACACAGCCAGCCAATCTATCTCCACGGAGCGATGGAGAATATGTGCCGTCTTTATCAAGAGCACGGGGTTGATCTGGGTGAACTGCGTTTGGTCGCAGATCATGAGAAGGACGATATGCGGGGGTCTATTGTGATCTCGCCGCCTTCGGCGCTGAATGATCGTTGGTCGCGCCGCTTGCCGCAGCCGATCACGGCGATGGCCTCGGGCTGGATGCGCGTGCGTGGCCGCGCCCGCCAACGCGGCGTGGAAGTGCCCTTGATCATTTCCGACCATGCGGACTGGAACGAGCTGACAACTACGATTGCGGAAGTGAACCCAGAGCAGACATGGGTCACACATGGCCGCGAAGACGCTTTGCTGCGCTGGTGCGAATTGAATCAACGCAAGGCGCGCGCGCTCGCCATGGTTGGGCGGGAAGACGAAGATGATTGAGTTTGCCAAGCTTTTGGATGCGCTCGTCTACACCACTAGCCGCAATCGCAAGCTGGAGCTGATCGCTCACTATTTGCGCGACACGCCTGACCCAGATCGCGGCTGGGCTCTCGCCGGGCTGACCAACGCACTCGACTTTCCAGCGGTCAAATCCTCCACCATCCGCAATCTGATGAAAGAGCGGGTGGATCCGGTCCTTTGGACATTAAGCCGCGACTTCGTAGGCGACACTGCGGAAACGGCGAGCTTGCTTTGGCGTGATCCGCGCCATGCTCAAACTGGCGTCACTGCGCCACCATGCTTAAGTGAAGTGGTTGATTTGTTGAGGGCAATGACCCGTGCAAGCGTAATGAGTGAGCTCCCCAAACTGCTCAACCAGCTTGATCCCAGGGGGCGCTTTGCACTGATCAAGCTCGCAACAGGCGGAATGCGGGTTGGCGTGTCCGCGCGGCTGGCCAAGACCGCTTTCGCGCAAGCTTTTGCAGTCGATGTCGAAGAGGTTGAGGAATATTGGCACGCGCTTGAGCCGCCATATTCAGAGCTGTTCGCTTGGGCAGCCGAAGGAGCCGATCCGCCCGACACGGAAAACCGCCCGCTGTTCCGCCCTTTCATGCTCGCGCATCCGCTGGAAGAGACGCCAGTCGATCTCAAAGACTATGCGGCGGAATGGAAATGGGATGGCATCCGCGTTCAGATAGTTCACGCAGGGGGAGAGACGCGGGTCTACTCGCGTTCCGGCGATGATATCAGCCAGACTTTCCCTGAATTGGTCGAGGCATTGACAGTCCCTGTTGTGCTCGATGGAGAATTGCTGGTGCGCGGGTCGATGCAGGGCGGGGAAGCGGGCGGAGCGGCAAGCTTCAACGCCTTACAGCAAAGGTTGGGCCGCAAGACCGTGAGCAAAAAGATGCTCAGCGAGTTACCTGCTTTTGTGCGGCTTTATGATGCGCTGATCTTGGACGGCGAGGATCTGCGCGCCCAAGCTTGGGAGAAGCGCCGCGAGCGGCTTGAACGGTTTACAGAACAGCTGCCGGATACGCATTTCGATCTCTCGCACTTAGTGGAGGCGCGCGACTTCGAACATCTGGCCGCTATCCGCGAAGGCGCGCGTGACAATGCGATCGAAGGGCTGATGCTGAAACGCCGCGACGCGCCCTACATTGCCGGTCGAAAAGCGGGCCTGTGGTACAAGTGGAAGCGCGACCCGCTGCTGATTGATTGTGTGCTGATGTATGCGCAGCGCGGCAGCGGCAAACGCTCCAGCTTTTATTCCGACTACACTTTCGGGTGCTGGGACGGCGATCCGGACCAAGGGGCAGAGTTGTTACCTGTTGGCAAGGCCTATTCAGGCTTCAC
>WTKI01000296.1:0-6504 GCA_011524425.1 Altererythrobacter sp.
CCACTAAAGCCGTTACCATAGCCTTAGCAACTACCTGGCCAGTTGCGCCGCCCGCATCGCGTTCAAACATTGCGACACGCAGAGACAGTGGCTGCTGGACACCGCTCCATACCCTATTTCTCGCTTTGCGCCCGAACCCCGCTTTTACCCCATTAAATGTCCCGGTGCTGCTTGCGTTAATGCCGCTACTTTCTGGCGCATTCGAGACGATCACGAAGAAAATTTCGTTGGAGGAGGCCCCGTTTAGAAAGGAATCTGGGTTCAGCTTGACGCATTTGAAGCCGCTCAAATAGATGTTTTGAATGTATTGGCGCTGAGACTGAGCCAATGCGGCAGGGGAAATCGCCGTCAGACAAAGCGCGGCAACTACCCAAACATATATAATTGCCTTTAGGCGATGTTGCCAGTGTGAAGCTGCTTCAGTCACTCGATCAGATCGGCCATTTGCGATGGCGCACCAGCCAAAAGGCACCAGCCGCGATAGCGCCAATGGGACCGAACATAGCGAAACCTTCCAACATTTCTGAGATGCTCCGGTCTTTTCCGGTGAACAATACAGGAATTGCGGCGAGCGCTCCTAAAACCAGAAAATACCACAGCTTATCAAGCTTTGCGACTTCTGAAACTGCGATCCCGAGTGCGGCGACCGGCGCTGCAAAAACGGCGGCAAAGGCAGCATACACAGGAAAATATCCCGCCTGATTAGCCAAATCGCCTATCGCTGTGCGTCCTTCGACCGGCGGGTCCCCGATAGACATTACAGCGCCAACTAAGAACAAGCCCAAAGCAGCGACAAAACATGCAATAATGTAACCGATCACTATTCGAGAAATAAGTGACGGAACATTGCTGAGGCTGGCCATGACGTTCTCCTGCACCTGTAAAGATTGGACCTCAGCAACCCCCAAGCTCAGTCCACGATGATTTTAGGCATGCTAAGCCAAGCCGGACGTCGCGTGTATTCTGCAAACACCCCATATTTGATCGTGAACAAAAAAGGGGGGCGTTGCACCCCCTTCGCAATAAGCAGTTAGTCGGTCATCGCCTTAAGGCGTGTCATCGGTCTTTCTTGTCCGCCAAACCTGGAAGGAGGCTTGCTCCTCTGAACATGTTTCAAGCGACAAGGCCTTGATCTGGTTTTCTGAACTTTTGCCTGTGCGAGTATCCTCACCCACCGTGAAGCACATCGTATCATCGGCAACCGGGCGGATAGTGCCATCTTCGCCAAAGCTGACGTCCTGCGCTTCGCTATCATCGCATGCAGCGAGCGCGATTTCGCCGCCTTCAACCGCTACACATACGTCATATTCCGGCATAAAAAGGGTATTCTGTGAAAACAGGTTGGCGTCGAAAATCTGGTCTGTGCCCAAGCTGCCATCGCGGCTGTAACAGGTGTGCCCCTGAAGACCATTTGCCGGATCGACATTCTCGCGGCCTCCGGCGATATCAAGGCAATACTCATTGGTGACCCCATCAAGTGGATCATTCAGCACGATTTCAACCGCATCCGCATCAGCACTTTTCTCAGTCGGACTGGTGTCCGTTTCTGCGGTGCCTTCCGAGTCTGCACATCCAGCCAGCGTAATGAGCGCAGCAGCAGCAAAAAATTCCGTTTTCATCGTCTATTCCTCCCCCAAGTATCGTCACAGGACCAAGAGACCCTGCTACTAATAGACTTTGTTCGCCTAGTCGCGCGGGAAAGCAGAAATTTCGAGAGTTAGGTCCATAATCCAGACAAATGGAGCGCTTCTCGAAACATAGGCAAGGACGCTTGAGCTGCTGTTCAAGCAGAACAACTCGCACCACCCAGAACACAAAAGCGAGCGCAGTGTGGATGGTTGAGCTGAACCGATCTACTGGCCTCTGCGAGAGTTTGACCTAAGTCGAACTGGTCCTGATAAGGCAGCAGCGTGCAGGCCGCGACACGCGGTGTGAGCTCTCCCTTGCGTTTCACTACCATCCTGCTTGACGAACACATCATCGAGCGGGGATCAACGCTTAAGATATCCCAGCAGGCGGTTGTAATTTCCGGAATATCGGCATTCTCATCCATCTCAGGAAAGAGCACGAGTTGAACTGGATCGCTTGCGTCGATTGGCAAGTTCAGCTGACTGAATAGATCTCGATATCCTTGCCGCGCACTAGCATCATTTTCCGCTTCCAGATGTCTTCCTGCCACTGCAATGTCAAAGCCATGGCGTGCAAGCCATCCCAATCCGTCAATGGCCTTGTCCCAGCTCCGTCCGCGCTCGGCTTCATGCACGGCCTTAGTATAATGATCCAAGCTAACGCGGATTGTGAGACGCTCACGGCCTTCGAGCGTAAGCAGTGCCTCTTCGAACCGGCGCATAGGACGCATTGCGTTCGACAGCACCAGCACTTTGAAGCCGCGCCCCAGGCACAGACGAAGTATCTCGATAATGTCAGGATTCATGAATGGCTCGCCGCCAGTAAATGCAATCTCGTCAGTCGGCATCGCCAACTCCGCAATCTCGTCGAGATATGCGCGGACCTCTTCCAGAGATATATACACTAAGGCATCGTTGCGCGGCGAGCTTTCGATGTAACACGATTTGCAGGCAAGATTGCACAAGGTTCCAGTGTTGAACCAAAGCGTTTTCAAGCCTTCCATTTTTACAGAGGCGCGCTCTTCCCCTTTGGCGGTTAGCAACGGGTCGAGAAATTTTTCTGGCTCGATCGGAGCACTATCGGAAAGCGCGAAAGGCGAATTGACTGAGTTCATGCTTAGACTTCGTTCCACCTTGCCGGTTGGTTACTCTGAGCTCTGGCCTCTCGGCTGTAACTTAATAAGCCAGTGTTGCGAACTAAAACGGGCAACGCGCAAGCATCAAGGGCAACACAATGAACGTTGAAAACAGCCAAGAATATTACGGCCAGATACTCCAGGGCTCTGGCGACTTAAAAACCGATGCCTGCACAACCGCGGATGCGCCGCCTGCGCATGTGCTTGCAGCTCTTGCCAATGTGCACACGGAAGTAAAGGCACGCTATTATGGCTGCGGCCTTGTAGCGCCCTCTTCGATTGAAGGCGCACGAATTCTCGATCTCGGCTCCGGGTCCGGCCAAGATGCCTATGTGCTCGCGCAAATGGTTGGTTCTCAAGGAGAAGTGGTGGGCGTCGATGTGACGCCTGAACAACTTTCCATCGCGCGAGAGCACTTGGAATGGCATCGCGAACGCTTCGGCTATGAAACCAGCAATGTCAGCTTTGTCGAAGGCGATATCCAGCAGCTTGACCAGCTCGATCTCGAACCAAACTCGTTTGATATCATCATTTCAAACTGCGTGATCAACTTAACCGCTGATAAAGAACGCATTTTTCGGGCCGCGCACTCACTTTTGAAGCCCGGTGGCGAAATGTACTTCTCTGACGTCTACAGTGACAGACGGGTACCAGAAGTGCTCACAAAGGACCCTATCCTGCACGGAGAGTGCCTTTCAGGTGCGCTATATTGGGGCGACTTTCTAGCCTTAGCCAAAAAAGCCGGTTTTGCCGATCCAAGGCTTGTCAAAAACCGGCCGCTGGCAATCAATGATCGGACCATCGCAGCCAAGCTTGACGGCATCCGGTTCCAATCGGCCACAACCCGCTTATTCAAACTTGCAGGGCTGGAACCAGAGTGTGAAGATTATGGCCAGGCTGTAATCTATCGCGGAACTGTCCCGGGTGAAGAGCGCGTGTTTGTTCTGGACCAAGGCCATCAGATCGAAAAAGGGCGCGTTTTTCCAGTGTGCGGCAACAGCTGGAAGATGCTCGCGGAAACACGCTTCGCACCGCATTTCGAATTCATCGGCGATTTCAGCCAGCATTTCGGGATCTTTGAAGGATGCGGAGGCAGCTTGCCTTTCGACGAAGTGAGCGACAACGAGCCAGCAACATGCTGCTAAGCTACGCTGCTTAAGCCATGATCGTCTTCCTCACTGGTTCTGCGGGATTGCTGGGAGGCGTAATTGCTCAAACACTGACCCGGCGCGGCCACAGCGTGCTTGCTCTGGTGCATCGAACGACTGAAATCAAAGGAAGCGACGGCTCAGTCTTGCCTGCATCTTCCTTCGATGGTGAACCACCCGTTCCTGGAGCAATCAAGACAGTCCAAGGAGATGTAAGCAAACCTCAGCTGGGTTTGAGCGATGCACGCTACCAACAGCTCCAAAACCATATTGAGTGCATGATCCATTGCGCCGCGCTGGTGAAGTTTGAGGCGCCATTCGAAGAACTTCGATCAATAAACGTCGGTGGCTCTATCCATGCCGCGCAATGCTTTCCCGATGCCCGCTTTATCCACGTCAGCACAGCCTATACTTGCGGGCTAAAGGACGGCCCAATTGACGAAGAACTCCATGCGCCAAACGGTCGATTTGCCAACGGTTACGAGCGTTCGAAGGCGATCGCTGAGATCGAGCTTCTGAAAACCCGGCCTGCTGCATTGGTTGTTCGCCCCAGCATCGTAGTTGGCGAACTAGAAAGCGGACAAATCAGCAGCTTTGATAGCATTTACCGCGCCTTCAAAGTTATCGCGGAAGGTAGGATTTCTTCAGTCCCGGTGGCGCCTGACGCAACGCTCAACTTTGTTCCGATCGACTTTGTTGCAAAGGCATTGGCCACGCTCGCGGCTAAGCCAGACCTTGCACCTGCAATCGTGCATTTGACCGCAAAGGACGGATTTTCAGCGCAAGGTTTCTTGCGTCTGATCGGAAGCATTCCTGGTTTGGCAAGTCCGCAAATTGTCGAAGCTGAATCTCGCGACAAGGCGGAAGCGAGTTTCATGGACCGAATGGTCCAGCCCTATTGGTCCTACTTCACGCGTTCGCCCGAATTCAGCACGAAAACCCTATCGCGCATCACAGGGCTGTGTGCGCCAGAAATGGATGAAGCAGCGCTGCTTAGGCAAATCCGGTTTTGTGTCGAAGCTGGCTATATTCGGGTGCGCGAACCAAAGGCCATCGCATAAAACCTAGCTTCTCGAACTAGCGGATATCCGGGTAATGCTCAGCCAGACCTTCACGAACTCCTACAGACCACATCAGGCCGACCTTGAGATAAGTGTAATTTGCTCTGAGGCTTCCCAATTCTGCAATTCTGCGGTCAGAAGTCTTTACCCATCTGCGCACGACGCGGGTGCGACCTAGCCTGGCAAAATTGATGCATAACCCAGCTTCTTCCATAACCACCAAGCGTTCATCACAACCACCGATTGCGAGAAAGTCTTCGCGCCTGAAAAACATCGCGTGATCGCCAAACAGCAGCCTTACGCCGCGAAAGAAAAGGTGAGGACGCGTGATAAGAGGCGCGTACCAGGTCTTGATAAAGTTATGAAAAGTAGAGCCCCAGCGCGTTCCCTTGGGGCCCACGAGCTTCGGCAAAAAGCTCGCTAAAGCCGTATCTTTGTCTGCCATGGTTTCGCGGATCACAGAGACTGCATCGCGCGGCAATTCGCTATCTGCATGAAGCACGCAAATGATATCGCTGTTTGCCTTTGAAACGCCGAAATTGATCTGCGCGCCGCGTCCTTTGCGAGGCGAGCTATGCAAAGTCAGCTCGGCTTGCGCAGCGATTGACACAGTCGCATCTTCGCTCCCGCCATCGACCAGAATGATTTCATCAGGCTGAGGGTCCAGCAATCGAAGCGATGCGATTGTCTGCGGAAGCGCCGCTTCTTCATTAAAGGTAGGCATGACAATAGCAACGCTGTTCACTGTGCCAGCTCCGGCCAGCGCTCCAAGTCTTCCGGACGGTCGCAATCAGAAAGGGTCTCAAGCAGGAACGGCTCAATCCCAAGGCTTTCTAAACGGCGCAAAGTCTCTGGCAGAACCTGGTCCGTGCCCCATGGCATATCAGTCAGGATTTCTGGCAAGGGTTTGCGCATGCCAATAAGATAATATCCGCCATCTTCGGCCGGCCCAATGATCACTTCATGGCTTTTCAAACCTTCAACCGCGGCTTTAACATGCCGGTCGGCCAGATCTGGCGTATCTGCACCAAAAAAGATCACTGGCGCATACTCAACAAAGGCCAACAATCGATCAGTCAGATTGCCTTGCGCCTGCTCTACATATTCTAGCCCGGTGCCCAGCCACTGTTCAAAAGCCTCAGCATCTGCTCCTGTTATCGCAATCGTCGTTGGACAACCTGACGCTCGCAGCAAGTCGGCAGTGCGGGCTGCAAGTCTCCGATGAATGTCAGCAGCCCCGTCCGGCCCAACCGCAGGGATAAGACGTGTCTTGCAAGATCCTGGAACAGGGTAGCGGGCGAACAGCACAAGGGCAGGATTTGAAGACACTAAGCATCTCTAATCGAAGTGCATGGCCTAAAACCACAATTATGTTCATGCAGGCTGAGCAAAGGGGGCGAACGGTCCGAAACCGGCAACTTTCTCTGCCAATCAATTTACCGAATCTCACAGATGAACTCGCAAGGCTGATATCGAGAATGCGCACTAACACAATTAATATGATCGTTTGAATTCAGTTACGCTCCTCCGA